>NZ_JADOUT010000016.1:0-81938 GCF_015752345.1 Arthrobacter sp. CAN_A212 | reverse complement strand
AGTGAGCCCGCCGCCGCGGCGGCGATCGGCGCAGCCTGCAAAACCCTGTATCTGAGAGGCACCGCGCAGGTCGCCGGGTCCATGGCAGCCGAAGCGGCCCGGCAGCGCCTCAGCCACCAGGCCTACCTCGCCGAGGTCCTGACCTATGAATGCGAGGAACGCGATAACCGCGCCCGGGCCCGGCGGATCAAGGAAGCGAAGTTCCCTCGCAGCAAACGCCTCGAAGACCTGGACCTGGCCCAGATCCCTGACCTGCCGCCGGCGACCCTGACACACCTGGCCACCGGCGCGTGGATCGATGCCGGGGAACCACTGGTACTCCTCGGCAATTCCGGGACCGGGAAAACACACCTGCTCATCGGCCTGGGCATGGCCGCCGCCGAGCAGGGACGGCGGGTCCGCTACATCACCACGGCCGCGCTGGTCAACGAACTCGTCGAGGCTGCCGACAACAAGGAGCTATCAAAGCTGGTGGGCAAATACGCGCGCCTGGATCTCCTTTGCCTCGATGAGGTCGGCTACGTCAAGCTCGATACCCACGGCGCCGAGCTTTTGTTCCAGATCATCACGGCCAGGGAAGAACGGGCGTCCATCGCCTGCGCAAGCAACGCCCCGTTCAGCGAGTGGGGCCAGACGTTCACCGACCCGCGCCTCGCGGCGGCGGTCGTGGACCGGCTGACCTTCCGCGGCCACATCATCAACACCGGCACCGATTCCTACCGGCTGAAAACCACCCAACAGACCATCAACAAGTCCCGGCAAAACTGACCGGAACACCAACAGGGTGGGGCCAAAACAAGCGGCGAACCCGGGGCCAAATCAACTTGCTATTCCCACCATCAGCTCATCCATCACACCAGAGGCCTTCAGCGACTCCATACCGCCAGCCGCAGCGACCTTCGCCGCCAACACCTCCGCGCTCGGTGATTCGTGTTCAGTCATCGTCACAATGATTCTCCAATCAATCAGCAACCGCATCCCTTACACAATCAATCTGACACCCTCGTAGCCGGGGATCCTGGCCGGTTCGCTGTCGCCCTGGAAAAGGGCA
Organism: Arthrobacter sp. CAN_A212; assembly: GCF_015752345.1. Classification (NCBI taxonomy): domain Bacteria; kingdom Bacillati; phylum Actinomycetota; class Actinomycetes; order Micrococcales; family Micrococcaceae; genus Arthrobacter; species Arthrobacter sp. CAN_A212. The sequence goes on along the minus strand of NZ_JADOUT010000016.1, from coordinate 80,887 downwards.
CGGTCGGTCATGATGAGCTGCAACTCGACCCGGCTGATACCCCCGGGCACACCGGTGACACGTTCAACGAGGGTATCGGCCATCACCTGACCCCGAGACCTCGGATCACCGACACCCCGGACCGTGTCAGCGTGACGAGTCAGGGTGGCGTAGGTCGCGACGGCTTCCTTCACCGGAAGCAACGCTGTCAGGTAGGCCATGGTGTCCGGTGCCGGACGGATACTCACACACCGCTCCGTGACAGCGTGGGCGGCCCGGTTCACCACCGACCGGGGATCCCGCCGGTACGCGGCTGCCTTCACCGCGGCGACGATCGCCTTATCCCCACACCCGGTGAACCTCCCCGTGTCAGCTGATAGTTCTTCGTCCACGGCGGCACGGTCAGCACTGCTAAGGCACGCGGTCTCTTTCACCAACAGGGTCGCCCGCCATTCATTGAGCTGACCCTGATGCAACGCGGCCAGCGTGTGGGGCATCTCCGTGACCAGGGCCCGCGCCAAGCCGAGGAGCCGGCTGCCGCGGGATGGGGATTCACGCCTGGCCAATGCGACCTGCGCCCCCACACCCTTCCCACGCTCCGCAGCGGGTACCCCGGCGAGGGTTTGGGTGTGCCGTTCGACCACGTCGATCGCGACCGTGATCCGGGCCTGCACCCCAGCAATCGCCGACTTCAGATCCTCCAACTCCCGCAACTGCTCAATCAACCCCACCGCATCCACAGCCGGTCGTAACGAGTTCAGCGCTTCAGCCACCGCACGGGTGGACCGCTCACTGCCAGCACCAGCACCAGTAGAAACAACACCCGAGGCACCCCGCGGAGCCGTCACCCGGGAGGGGATTCCCTTCCGTTTCGGTGATGGAGCTGCTCTGCCTTCCATACCTCTATTGTCCCAAACCCCACCGACATTCCTGCGGTATTCCCGGCTATGTGGACAAACCACTCGAACAAAGTTTCGAACGAAAAGAGCCTGTTTATCCCCCCGTTTGGAGCCAGGATGAAGCCAGGACTAGCAAGCGGATCGAGGACGCCAATCAGGGTGAGCTGTATCCTCAACCTGTGAACACCGAGCCGCACAAGAACGGCACCAATCGCCAGCTCATGGGCCGTTTGGGTTGCCGACCATATTGCCCACATGGTCAGGGGAAGTTCGCTAAAGGTTCCCGAGGAGCTACATCAGAGGAGCTACGTCATCTGATGCACTGGCCTACGGCACCGAGAGGAACCGCGGTGAAGGTTGCCCACCGGACCTCGATCCTTCCGCCGGTTCTTGGCGGGGAGGGCCACGCCGTGATGCCATCGACCTGGGCGGTGCTGGACAACCGCTCAGGGCTGGGCACCGTCATGATTGAACCGGTGTTCCGACCCGAGGTCGCACTCCTCAGCAGTGAAACAAAACCCACGCTGGCGGCTGGCTCCTTTCTCGCCGCCGCTGCCAACCAGCATGCCGCCCATGGATAAACACCGTCTCGCGTTGAAGGCTGTCAAGGCGTTTCATACCTTCGCATGGTTCTCCATTGAAGCCTGCGTGGTGTACGTACTTTACGCAGGCCTCGCGGGCAAGACAGACCGGCGTGCAGGAATTGCCGCGGTGGTGGTCGGTGGCGAAATCCTCGTCTTCGTTGGCAATGGTTTCCGGTGCCCGCTGACTCCGCTGGCGCAACGGTTGGGCGACCCCACCGGATCAGTGACTGACATCTACCTACCGAGATGGTTTGCACATAATCTGCCAGCACTTCACGTGCCCCTGATTGCGCTGGCTGTCTGGGCACACCTGCGAAACGTCAGGTCGCCCCAGCGGAACCCTTCAGCGCTGCTGCGATGTCGTCTGCCCAGGCGTCGATAGCATCCCAGTCGCGGAAATCTCCGCCGGGTAGCGCCCCGGTCGAGGCCGGAGCCAGCCTTATCAGGCGCTCACCAATGCCGACAACGGGGGAGCTGGGGTCCCAGGCGCCGAAGAAAACCCGCGCATCCTTGGGGTTCAGGGTTGCTTGTAACTCCCCGAAATCCTTCGGTCGACTGCTCTGCAGGACACTCCCGCCATCCTTATCGACCAGATCGCGGCCGAGCGGGCCGCTGCTGAACAACCAGACCTGCCGGGATTGGAGCGCTTCGCGGTGTCGTTTTGCAAAGGCTGCCGCCGGTCTGAGCCACCGTCCCATGTACGCAGCGCTGCCCAGTACGACGGCGTTGTAAACGCTGACATCGCGAACCTCTTCAACCGGCAGGGCTTCTGCCGGGATGCCGTCGTTCACCAGGCGGTCAGCAATCCGCTGGGCAATCCCTGCGGTTGACCCGTGCCTGGTCGCATACGCAACAAGGACCTTCATCGATCTACCCCCTTCGTCTCAATTTCCCCTTCTTAAGGGTGGTTCTGCCACAGGGAAGGCAAAAGGGTCAAAGGTCCCTGCCGTGGCATGGCAGGGAGGGCAAGGATGGTCGGGTACCTAGCTCGTTCTCTTCAATACCGGAGTCGGAATTATGGATGCCAGGCAATTCGACAGCGCAACGACCACCCGCTCTGTCCGGTCCCGCGGCCGCCGTCGTGGGTTGACGAGGAAGGTCGTGGGCGGATTCTTCCTGTTTACCGGGGGAATACACCTCGGCATCGTTGCGGCTGATCCGCAGTTCTACGCGGCGTTCGCCAACGAAGCCGTCTTCCCTCTCGTCACGGAGGCGTGGCACCAGGTATTCATGGCTCAACCAGCTGCCTGGGGGCTTGCGTTGGCTGTCGGCGAGGCAACCCTGGGGGTGTTGTTGTTGAGGGGCGGCACTGCCGCCAAGGTGGGGTGGCTGGGAGTCATCACCTTCCATCTCGGATTGATGGTCTTTGGCTGGGGATTCTGGTTGTGGAGCGTTCCTTTCCTGGCGATCGTGCTCCCCGCAGCATTGAAGGACCTGCGATCCCGTCGTCCCGCCGGCGGGTCCTACTCCAGCCCGGCCCGGGTAGCGTCGTCCAGCTGACCACCCCAGGAGAATGGCTCGGCAATGGTGAACCGTCGTCCGCTGAGACTTTCCGGGGTGATTCCGATGAAATGATCCTTTGTTCCGGCATCCCACGGGACGAGAAGCCTACCCACCGAATCGAGAATCTCAGGCGTGCGATCCAGCCGGTTCGCGTGGCCTTTGACCACAACACTCCACGCGATGCTGCGGTTGTTCTCGGTACCATCCGTTTCAAAGGCAACCACCTTGCCCAGGGCTGAGGCCAGCTTGGTGCCATGACCGGTCCTGAACACCAGCAGACCTCGATCGATCCTGTAGTTGATTGGGAATATTTCGGGGTGGTCGATGACCCAGACGGCAAGCCGGCCGTAGGAGCCAGCCCGTAACAGGTGCCAGCAATCATCAACGGACAGGGAGGATTTCTGGGGAACGGCGTCGTTGGCAGCCATGATCTAGTCCAGGTGCTTGATGTGGTGAAGTGGCGTCACCACGGTGGGGCAGGGGAGATGGTGCAGGACACCATGGGCGGTCGATCCAAGCAGTAGCCGTTTGAAGCCGCCCCGCCCGCGGCTCCCGACCACCAGAAGGGTCGCGTTGGCTGCCGCGTGCAGCAGTGCGGCCGCTGGTTCCCTTTCGGTTTCCAGCACCTTGCGCACCGTGAGGTCAGGGAAGTCCTGCCCGACGCCGGAGACCGTCTCGGACAACACCACCCGTTCCTCTTCCTCGAGGGCCTGGTTGAGCGTTCGGGGCAGGAGGCCCTCATCCAGCAGGTGATTGGGCGTATGCACGGCGTACACCACTACCAGTTCCTGGCCATCCCGGTCTGCCTCCGCAGCGGCGAAGGCGACCGCCTGGATCGATTCTTCCGACCCATCAACACCAACCACTACTCCCCGGCGGCCCTCACCCTCGTGGGCACCAATCACTGCTACCGGGCAGTCAGCCGTGGCGGCGATCTGCAGGGCACGGTCGGTGAGGGAGCCACCCAGATGGATGCTGCCCGAGCCGACCACCAACATCGATACCTCTGCCGAATACTGTCCCAGCTTCCCGGCCACTCCGCCTTCGAGGAGCTTGGTGGTGACCTCCAGTTGATGATCCGCGCGGACGCGCCGGGCAGTATTTTCCAGCAGTTGCTCGCCGTCTTTGAGGAGGCTGTTGGCCCAGGGGATGGGTTCTGTCACCCAGCGGTCGTCGACGACGTGAATGATGACCAGCGGCAGCTTGAGGCGTTCCGCCCTGCGGGCAGCCCATCTCACCGCCGCCTGGCTTTGGGCATTGTCAGTGGTGGCGACGGCAATCGGTTTGGACGCATTCACAGCGGGCCTCCGGATCAGCTAGGTGGGCTTTCAGCCTCCCGCACAACCACCCAGGAACCCTAGGGCCATAAGTCACGAGTACGGGCAACTCCGCTCCCGCACCCGGTGACACACCGCTACTTCAGGAGCGCGACATCCGACACCAGGTCGATGTGCGACTGCATCGCAGCTGCCGCCGCAGACGCGTCCTGCGAACGGATGGCCGAGGCAATGACCCGATGAGACTTCAACGACTGTTCAGGCCGGCCCGGCTGGCCCAACGACTCAATCCGCGTTTCCAGCACCATCTCGGCAATGAACGCCATCAGCTGCCCCAGTACGGGGGAGTGGGCTGCCGCGGTCACCGCCTGATGGAACAGCTCATCCCCGTGCGTACCCCGATCTCCGCCGTCGATCTCCCCCGACATGGCGTCCAATGCAGCGTCGATCGCCACCAGATCCTCAGGGGTGCGCCGCTCAGCCGCCAGCGCGGCTAGCTTGACCTCCAGCGTGCTGCGGGCCTCCGCAATCTCGGGCAGCCGGGTCTGGTGTTCACGCAGTTTCCTGATCACCGTCGCCAGGGAAGGCCGGTAGACCAGCACGGCACCCGTCCCATGTTGCACATCAATGATGCCCAGCACCTCCAGGGCCACCAGCGCCTGCGCCAGCGTGGCCCTCGACACTCCCAGCTGGTCGGCGAGGATGCGCTCGGCTGGTAGTAGGTCGCCAGGTCCCAGCTGGGCTTCCTCGATGTAGACGAGAATCTGCTCCACCAGCTGTTCATACAGTCGTGGCCGTGGTGCGCGAACCAGGTGCCGTGGATCGGGCGGTGAGTTCATCAGCGGTCCTCGTCGTCGGCGGGAAGGGTCTTTCCAGTCTACGAGCAGGTCGACGGGGACCAGGTCACAATTGACAAATGGATTAGTGTCTAACAGTCTAGTCCAGTGCGCAGGTAACGTGCGTCACATCACACTTTCACCGGCGAAAGAAGCCCTATGTCCGTCCCGCTCCTCTCCATCATCATCCTGGCAGCGATGTTCCTCATTGCCACGCTGCTGCCCGTCAACATGGGCGCCCTGGCCTTCGTGGGCGCCTTCCTGCTGGGTGCAGTCTTCCTCGGCATGGAAACCGATGACATCATCGCCAACTTCCCCGGAGGTCTCTTCCTGACCCTGGTCGGCGTCACCTATCTCTTCGCGATCGCCCAAAATAACGGCACGATCGACCTCTTGGTCAACGGAGCGGTCAAACTCGTCCGCAGCAGGGTGGCCCTGATCCCGTGGATCATGTTCATCATCACCGGTGTGATCACCGCAGTCGGCGCGCTTGGCCCCGCCGCCGTGGCCATCATGGCTCCCGTTGCCCTGGGCTTCGCAGCCAAGCACAAGATCAGCCCCCTCCTGATGGGCATGATGGTGGTCCACGGTGCACAGGCGGGAGGCTTCTCGCCCATCGCCGTCTACGGCGTTATCGTCAACGGCATCGTCGCAGACACGGGCTTCGACTACAGCCCGTTGGCCCTCTTCCTCTCCAGCCTGATCTTCAACTTCCTCATCGCCGTCGTCCTGTTCCTGGTGCTGGGCGGACGGAAGCTCTTCTCCGCCCGCGTCGAGCAGTTCGTCGAGGGTGCAGCCGACGCCCGGATGCGCGCCAGCGTGGGAGCCCGCGCCTCGGGCGCCGACGTCGACTTCCGCGGCACCGGGTCCGGCACCGACTCGCTGCAGGGCAAAGCCAAATCAGGAAACGACGGCGGTGCTGTCGCCACCGATTCCCAGCAGACCCTGGCACAGTACGCCACCATCGCCGGGCTGATCATCCTGGCCGTCGTCGCCCTCGGCTTCAAGGTCGACGTCGGCTTCGTCGCCATTACTGTCGCCGTCGCCCTCGCGCTGATCTCGCCACGGTGCCAGAAGGGCGCGGTTGAGAAGATCAGCTGGTCAACGGTCCTGCTGATCTGCGGCATGCTCACTTTCGTCGGCGTCCTGCAGGAAGCGGGAACCATCGAGTACGTCTCCGACGGCGTGGCCAGCCTCGGCATGCCGCTGCTGGCAGCCCTGCTGATCTGCTACATCGGTGCAGTGGTCTCCGCCTTCGCCTCCTCGACAGCGATCCTCGCAGCGCTCATCCCGCTGGCCATCCCGTTCCTGGAATCCGGCGAAATCGGCGCGGTCGGCGTCATTGCAGCCCTCTCGATCGCCTCCACGGTGGTCGACGTGTCGCCGTTCTCCACCAACGGCGCCCTGGTGCTCGCCAATGCACCCGAGGGCACCGACCGGGACCGCTTCTACAAGCAGATCCTTGCCTACGGCGGCATCATCGTCGTCGTCGGCCCGCTGGTCGCCTGGCTGGTCCTGGTGGTTCCGGGCTGGCTCTAAGCCTCGGCTTCAGACCCTGAACGTCGGAACCGGCCACCCCACTGAGAGGAAAGAACATCATGAGCACAGCTACCCCCACCCCCGCAGAGCGATCCGGCCCACTCGCCGGCACCCTCGTGGTGGACCTCAGCCGAGCCCTGGCCGGCCCGCACGCCGGAATGATGCTGGCCGACCTGGGTGCCCGCGTGATCAAAGTGGAAAACCCCGGTTCCGGCGACGACACCCGTGGCTGGGGCCCACCCTTCGTGGGCCCCGAAGACAACCCCCAGGCGACCTACTTCCTGTCCTGCAACCGCAATAAGGAATCGATCGCCCTGGATCTGAAGAGCGACGACGGCAGAAAGATCCTGACGGCGCTCCTTCAGCGGGCCGACGTCGTCGTCGAGAACTTCCGACCCGGAGTTCTGGACCGGCTGGGGTTTTCCACCGAGGCGATGCATGAGCTCAACCCCCGCCTCGTCATCCTCTCAATCACCGGCTTCGGCCATGACGGGCCCGAGTCCAGCCGGAGCGGCTACGACCAGATTCTGCAGGGCGAAGCGGGGCTGATGTCCCTGACCGGGCCCAGCCCCGACGACCCCCAGCGCGTCGGCGTCCCCATTGCCGACCTCCTTTCGGGGATGTACGGAGCGTACGGTGCGCTGGCGGCACTCCTGGAACGGGAAAAGACCGGCAAGGGCCAGGTGGTGCGCACCTCGCTGCTCGCCGCACTGGTTGGTGTCCATGCCTTCCAGGGCACCCGGACCACCGTCGCCGGTGAGGTGCCGCAGGCACAGGGCAACCATCACCCCTCCATCGCCCCGTACGGCCTCTTCAGCTGCGACGCCGGGAAGGTCCAGATCAGCGTCGGCAGCGAGAAACTGTGGCAGAAATTCGCCACCACCTTCGGGCTCGACGCCGGCCGTGCCGAGTTCGCCACCAACGGCGACCGGGTCCGGAACCGGGACCTCTTGATCGGCGAGATCGAGAAAGCCTTCGCCGCCTATGAATCCGAACCGTTGCTGGCGAAACTCAACGAGGCAGGAATCCCGGCCGGCAAGGTCCGCTCACTCGATGAGGTCTACGAGTGGGAGCAGGTCAAATCGCAGGGACTACTGATCGACGTCGAGCACGAACTCCTCGGCAAGGTCAGCCTCCCCGGACCGCCGCTACGGTTCTTCGATGGCGCATCACAGGAGACCACCAACTCCAACCACACCGCCCCACCCCTGCTGGACCAGGACGGCGCCGACATCCGGCGCTGGCTCGACGACGCCCTGGCGGAGAACTCCTAGCGTGGCGGCGGCCCAGCCGGTGCGCCACCTGACCGCGGCGGAACTGATCGACGTCGTCCTCGATCCGGGGACCTTTGCCTCCTGGGATGAGCCGGTCCCCGGCCCGCACGCCGACGAAAAGTATGAGCGGGAACTGCAGGCCGCGCGGGAGAAAAGCGGCGTCGACGAGTCGGTGCTTACCGGCGAAGGGCTGATCCGCGGGCGCCGGGTCGCAGTGATCGTGTCCGAGTTCCGGTTCCTTGCCGGTTCCATCGGGTTGGCCGCCGCGAACCGGATCGTGGCGGCGATCGAGCGCGCCACCCGTGAGGAACTTCCGCTGCTGGCGGGACCGGCGTCGGGCGGTACCAGAATGCAGGAGGGTACCCTCGCGTTCCTTTCGATGGTGAAAATCTCGGCTGCGGTCCGCACCCACCGCCGGGCCAGGTTGCCCTACCTGGTCTACCTGCGGCACCCCACCACCGGCGGGGTGATGGCTTCCTGGGGGTCGCTGGGCCACGTTACCGTCGCCGAACCTGGCGCTCTGCTCGGGTTCCTCGGTCCACGGGTCTACGAGGCGCTGTACGGCACTCCTTTCCCGGAGAACGTGCAGGTCGCTGAGAACCTGCACGACAAGGGACTCATCGACGCGGTGGTCCCACCCGAGCTGCTTCCCGAAATCGTCGATCGGGCCCTGAATGTGCTCTCCCGACAGGCCACCGAGCCGGTGGCACCTCCGGAAACCCTCGACGTCGTACCTGCTGCCGTCGACGCCTGGACGTCCATTGAGATCTCCCGGAACCGTCGCCGCCCCGATTTGCGCCGGCTGCTCGCCTGGGCCGCGCAGGATGTGCTGCCCCTCAACGGCACCGGGCAGGGTGAGAAGGACCCGGGTCTGCAACTGGCGCTGGCCCGCTTCGGCGACCAGTCCTGCGTAGTGTTGGGCCACAACCGGTCCCGATCGGCCCCGGAGAGCGCCATGGGGCCAGCCTCGCTCCGGGAGGCGAGGCGCGGGATGAAGCTGGCCGAGGAACTCGGTCTGCCCCTGCTGACGGTGATTGACACGGCGGGCGCCGCGCTGTCGAAGGAAGCTGAGGAGGGCGGGCTTGCCGGGGAGATTGCACGGTCGCTCTATGACCTGATCGGGCTGGCGTCTCCAACGGTCTCGGTGCTGCTGGGCCAAGGGGCCGGGGGAGGAGCGCTGGCGCTCCTCCCCGCCGACCGGACCATCGCCGCCCACCATGCCTGGCTCTCGCCACTGCCGCCCGAAGGCGCGAGCGCCATCATGCACCGGAGCACCGAGTTTGCTCCGGCTCTATCCGAGGCCCAGGGAGTCAATGTGGCCTCACTGCACGCAAACGGGCTGGTGGACCACATCGTCGATGAGCGCGACGATGCCGCCGAGGAAGCCAAGGCGTTCTGCCTCCGGTTGGGGGCAGCCATCGAGTACGAGCTCGCAGCCCTCGCTGGCGCCCCGATCGACGACCTGCTGGTCCAGCGGACCGCCAAGTACCGCGACCTGGGGCCACGCCTGGCAACCACCGTCGACTGACCGAAGCTGCAGCCTAGTTCTGCGGCAGGGGTGCCGGCCGCCCCGGCCAGGCCGACGACTGGCCAGTTGATGCCCGCGCACACGAATCATGAGGCCAGGGCTGTACTGTCCCGGCGTGGCGGCAGTTGCGCGATGGCTGATTCGCGGGTGTGCTCATCCTGGGCACGGTTCCAGGGGAGGGCTGAGAGCGCTGTGCCCATGGCGCACGTGTTGGTGGCTGCGGAGAAGGTCAGCCCTGCCCCGATCACTCCGGCGAGGCTGCGGATTTTCGGCGAAAGGAAACGGCCGCCGGTGAGACCCAGCAGCACCAGCGAGCCGGCGGTCATGCGGACCTGGCGTTCCAGATCCCAGCGGGTCTTGCCGCTGACCACTGCACCCCCGCCATCAGCGAACCCGGCGGTGCCCCCGTTAAGGACGTAGGCGGCGTCGAGCCCTACGCCATTGAGGCGCTGCCGTGCCTGTTCGGCGCGGGCACCTGACTGGCACACCAGCACTACCCGGCTGTGGAGCCGGGAGGCGAACTCCCCGGCGTGCTCGGACAAGAGCGGGAGCGGGACGTTGCAGGCTCCGCGGATGTGCTGGGACGCGAACTCGGCCGCCGAGCGCACGTCGATCACGACAACGTCCTCGTGTTCCTGCTGCCAGCTGAGCAACTGCTGGGCGGTGACGGACTTGAGAATGGTGGGGCCGTGGGCCATGGAGTCTTTTCCTTCGGTCGAGCATGAAAAGTGAATACCCCACTGAGTATTCCAGACGCCCAAAGGGCATACAAAACACCCCGTGGGGTATACTTGAACGACATCCCAACCTGGAGAAAACCATGCAACTCGACACATCAGAGCTGACCCCCGTCATCAACCGGCTCAAGCGCGCCCAGGGACAGCTCGCTGCCGTCACCCGCATGCTTGAGGACGGCAAGGACTGTAAGGATGTCATCACGCAACTGGCCGCCGTCTCGAAAGCCCTGGACCGTGCAGGGTTCGCCATCATCGCAACCGGGCTGGAGCAGTGCCTCACCAGCGAGGACGCGACCATGGACAAGAAGCAACTGGAGAAGCTGTTCCTCTCCCTCGCCTAACGATTTGGACACCGCCTCTTGCGACGAGGTTCACCGGGTGGCATAGTTCGGATTGTGCTGGGCGCCGCGGAGCTCTCTCGCGCTGATCGGTTGATCCTGCACAACCAACTCAAGGTCGAGCACGTCCATGGCATACCCGATCACCGCAAGCCTCCCCACCGCTTCGCCGCAGGAATCCGAAGCAACCCCTGCGTCGCTGACTGATTTACTCGTCAGAATCGCTACGGGAGATCAGGAGGCATTCGCTTCCCTCTATGCGCAAACCTGTAAGCGGGTCTACGGCCTGGTGCTACGGGTGATCAAGAATGCGGCCATTTCAGCGGAAGTGGTGCAGGAGGTGTACCTCATGCTGTGGACCACGGCAGGACAGTTCGACGCCGGCCGGGGGTCTGCCCAGAGCTGGATCTTCACCCTCGCCCACCGCCGTGCTGTCGACCGGGTCCGCAGCGAACAGAGCTCGAGCGGTCGCGACACGGCGTACAGCCAGCGGTCGGCCGCGGTGAAAGTGGACAGCATCGAGGAGGCCGTCCATCACACCCTGATGTGCGAGAGCGTCAGGAAGTGCCTCGCGTCGCTCACCGAGCGGCAGGCGGAAGCCATCAACCTGGCGTATTATGGCGGACTGACCTATGTTGAGGTCGCCGAGAAACTGCACATCAAACTGCCCACCGCCAAGTCGAGGATCCAGGCTGGACTCATTCGGCTGCGGGACGCTCTGGAAGCTGACGGATACGACTCCCATTCACGGTGAGCAGAAAGTGACGTTCACTATGAATCCCCACCTGCAGCAGTGGTTCACGCGCCTCGCTGCCGTGAACTCCGGGCTCGACCTCGACGCCGCATGGGAGGTCTACACCAGCATCGGGGGCTCCTGCGACGTCCTGGAGTTCAAGGCGTATGTGAGCGGCCTCCTCCAGCTCGGCGACTTCGAACGGGACATGGTCTCGCATGCCATCAACGAGATGCTCGACGACGGGCGCTCACCCGTGCGACGGGCCGCCTACACCACCGACAACATATCGCTGGCCTCGGGCATCCCTTCCGAGAGCACGTTCGAGAGCCCGACCGACCCGGCGCTGAAGCGGCTGACCATCTCGGCTGCAGCGCTGTTTCCCCTGAACGGCGCCGAAACCCGACGTCTGCGGTCTCTGCACCTCACCGGTCTGATGGGGTCTGCGCCGGAGGAACGGTTTGACCGGATCACGCGCGAGGCCCGGGCGGCGTTCGGAGTCAGCTCGGCGTCCATTGCACTCATCGGCCAGCATCGCCAGTTCATCAAATCGGTGACCGGACCCATCGGGGCGAATGTCCCGCGCCGGATTTCCTTCTGTAACCAGACGATCCGGAACCGGCAGTCCATGGTGGTGCCCAATGCTCTGGCTGACAAGTCGTTCAGCAACAACCCACTCGTCCAGCTCAAGCCACACATCAGGTTCTACGCGGGCTACGCCCTCCGTGGCCCGGGCGGCTGGCCCATCGGCACCCTCTGCGTGATCGACGATTCGCCCCGCGGGTTCTCCGCGGCTGACGAACTGACCTTAAAAAGACTGGCCGCCGAGGCCCAGAGCGAAATCGAATCGATTCCGTCCTAGGGCCCCAGCGGCCATTCGCACTGAGGACCTACGCGGCGGGGGTCATCGACATTGGGAGTACCCGGCGCAGGACGTCGGACAGGGTGATCACGCCCACGAACTCACCGTTGTCCATCACCGCCGCCAGCTGCACGCTTGCGCTGCGGATCTGGGCGAGCGCTTCATACACGGGCACGTCGGCCTCCAGCAGGAATGCGGGCCCTGCCAGCTCGCGGACCCGTCGGTCCGCGGGTTCAAGGAGCGTGTCCCGCACGTGGATGACGCCCGGCGCCTCACCGGCGGTGCTCTGCACCAAAATCCGGAGATGCTTGGAGCGCGCCGCTACTTCCTGCACGTCTGCCACCGAGGCCGTGTCGGGGACGACGGTCGGTTTCCCGTCGGGCGCGATCAGGGATCGAACCGTGAGTGTCTCCAGCTCCAGAACGCCCGACAGTTGCGTCTCAAAGGAGGGGTCGAGGGCTCCCGCCGCCGCGGAGTGCTCCACCAGGTGACGGATGGAGCCAGCGTCGAGCCCACCCACTGCGGCCCGGCTGACCGGCGTGACACCGCTGGCCGCCACGAGGCGGTTGGCGATGGCATTGACCCAGACCAGCAGGGGCCGCACCAGCCAGATGAAGCCCCGGGATGGCAGCCCAATCAGTTTGGCCGAACGCTCCGGGTGGGCAATCGCCCAGGACTTGGGCGCCATCTCTCCCACTACCAGGTGGAGGAAGGTGACGAACAGCAGGGACAGGGCGAAGGCCGTCCCGCCCGCGATGCCGGCAGGCACGCCCCACGATCCGAGGACCGGTCCCAGCCAGGCGTCGACAGCTGGCTTGGTGATTGCTCCCAGGGCGAAGGTGCAGGCCGTGATACCCAGCTGGGCTCCGGCAAGCATGATTGTCAGTTCGTTGATGCCGCGCAATGCTGCGCGGGCGGACCGGTTGTTGGCGACCTCGGCTTCCAGACGGTAACGACGTGCGCCCAGCAGGGCGAACTCGATCACCACGAAGAAGGCACTGAGGACGATGAGCAGCACGGTCACCAGGGTTACGGTCAATGGGTCCGTCATCGGGTCTCATCCTCACTGGTGTCGTCCTGGGCGTCGGTGCGGCGTTCGGCGCGGTCACCGGCGTCGGCGTTCTCGGGTGTTACCTCGATCAGTCGTACGAGCAGTTCGCTCGGAACATGGCGCGCGACGTCGAGGACTTCGACGTCGAGCACCCGCCGTACCGGCTCGTCCTCGACCAGATCGCGGGGATCATCGGGTAGCACCACCGTCACGGTTTCGCCGATGACCGGCAGTTGGCCGCGTGCGGCGATCAGCACACCGGAAATGGTCTCGTAGTCGCCCTCGGGCAGGTCGTGCCCGATGGCCCGCTCCACCTCGTCGACGTGAACGTCGCCGCTCATCCGCCACGTGTTGTCTTCCCTGGTTTCGATCGTGGGCGGCGCTTCGTTGTCGTGCTCGTCGGTCAGTTCGCCCACCAGCTCCTCAGCGAGGTCCTCCACGGTGATGACGCCGGTAAAGCCGCCGTACTCATCGATGACACAGGCGAGTTCGTTGCGGGAGTTCATCAACTGCTCCAGCGCATCGGGGAGTGACATCAGCGTGGGCAGGACGAGCGGTGGGTGCATCACTGTGGTCACCAGTGCGTCGTCGCTCACGCTTGAGGGCAGGATGTCGGCAAGCTGCACAACGCCGAGGGGCTCCTCGGATTCCGATACCACCGGGTACCGGGTATGGGCATCGGCCATCAGGATGCGCACCTGGCCCACTGTTGCCAGGGGTCCCACCGTACCGACCTGGGAGCGTGGGATCATCGCGTGCTCGATGTCCCGGTCCGGGAAGTCGAGGATACGGTCGATCAGCATCGATAGTTCCCCCGGCAGGTCGCCACTCTGGCGGGAGTCGGCGACAATCCGGTCAAGGTCCTCCGCCGTGGCGGTGGTGTCGACGTCATGCACCGGTTCCACGCGCACCAGTTTGAGCAGCGCGTTGGCCGAGTGGTCAAAAATGGTGATCAGCCAGCCGAAGGTGGCGAGGTAGATGGTGGTCGACCGCGCCAGCCCACGAGCCATTGGCTCGGGATTGGCGATGGCCAGGTTCTTGGGATACAGCTCGCCAAAGATCATCTGCACCACCGCGGCGATGACCAGCGCCACCACGGTGCCGATCGAGATGCCGAGCGCCGCCGGAACCCCGGCTCCGCCGAGCAGGATGCCCAGTGACTCTCCGACCAGCGGCTCGGCGACGTAACCAATGAGGAGGCCGGTGACGGTAATACCGAGTTGGGCGCCGGAGAGCATGAAGGACGTCCGTTTGGTGACCTTCAGGGCGCGTTGGGCAGCTACGTCGCCAGCTTCGGCGCTGGCAGCCAGCTTGTTCCGGTCGACCGACATGTAAGCGAATTCCTGGGCCACAAAATAGCCGTTAGCGGCGATAATGGCGAGGATAATGATGACGCCGAGCAGAAGCGTGAGCAGGGTGATGGTCATGATGCGGACCCCCCGCGGCTGGCCGGTGAAAACTCGCGGCAGCGATACAGCTCAGGACTTAAATTGAAAGAACAACAATGACTGGGGTCATCAGAGGACCCCGGGTTCGTACGCAGTTAGACCAGCACCTTAGCAGTCTTGGGACATTACCTACATCACTATACCGAGGGTCCGGCCACCCTCAGTAACCTTCCTACACGGTTGCGGCATTCGACGGGGTACCTGAGCCGGTTGAGAATGGAAGGATGAGTGATGCCGGGGAATTCATCGATGCTGGGGTGCAGCGTGAGGCGTCGTGGGAGCGGGCAGTGGATCCGGGTCCCGACGGCCTGCGGCGATACGGCTCGTCGGTGGGTGCGGTGCGCGGCACCGTCCGTGATGCGTTCCGCCGCTACCGGGGGTTGGAGCACGACGCCGTGCTCGCCCTCACCTCGGAGCTCTGGGCGATTCCGGTCTTCGAACGTCGGCTCGCCGCAGTCGTGGTCCTGCAAACGAAGCTGCCGCTGCTGGTGGCCAGCGACCTGACACGTCTTGAGGGATTCCTCCGCGAGGCAGGAACGCGGGAACTGGTCGATCCGCTCGCGCACGATGTGGTTGGTCCGCTGATCGAGGGTCTAACGCGCAGGGATGCTGATCGGGCTGCCACCATCGTGGCCCGGTGGGCGGCCGACGTCGACCCCTGGCTCGGCCGCGCGGCGCAGCTCTCTGCGCTTCGGCCGTCGTCGTCGCCAATGAAGCGGTGAACCGGATCCGTCAAGCGGTGGCCCGGACCAGACTGGCGCTGAAAATTTCGCTGCGGTCAGCAGCTAGGTGGGGCCTACCGAGTAGAGTCGAAGGCGAGCTGGCGGTGCGCCAGCGGTCACCAACCAAAGGAGTACACCATGGGCCTGAGCAACACGATCAAGAACGCCGTTGGACGACTTGGGGGCGGCAACCGCGGAACCACTGGGGGCCGCACAGGGTCAGCCACAGGCGCAGGAACCGGCCGCCCAGGTGGAGCAGGCGGCGGAATCAGTTCCAAGATCCGCAGCTTCCTCAACCGGCGCTAAGCTTCTGCGCGCCCGTCACTGGGCGCGCAGGGACCGGCCGCCGTCGCTGTCGGTCGTCGTACAATCCACCGTCTGAGCATCTTGGGAGTTCACACATGCCAGGTTCGTACTACCGCTCCCTCGGCGAGGGCAGCTTCGAATCAACCATCCACGCGCAGGGTGCCTGGAACCCCAAGGAGCAGCACATGGCTCCGGCGGCCGGCCTGCTGGCCCACTGCCTCGAACAGTGCAGCCCTCGCCCCGACCTGCGGATGGCACGGCTCAGCTTCGATATTCTCGGCATGATTCCGGGCGGGGCGTTCGATGTCCTCGCGAAAGTGATCCGGCCCGGCAAAACCATCGAACTGCTCGAAGCCGAGATGATCTCCGGCGGACGCACAGTGATTCGCGCGAAGGCCTGGCGCCTGGCGAAAGCGGACAGCTCGGCAGTGGCCGCCATCGAGGACGAGCCGATGCCAGGGCCCGAGCAGGCGGGGCCGTTCGCGGAGATGACCGCCTGGCCGGGAGGCTACATCGAATCATTGGAGTTCAGGGTGGTCCAGGGCCACCGCCCGGGCCGGGGACGCGTCTGGCTCCGGACACCCCACCAGATGGTCGACGGCATTGAGACAGCCGATGTGGTCCGGCTAATCGGCCTGATCGATACGGCCAACGGGGTATCGGCCAGGGTGCCACCGGGGCCAGGGAGCTGGATGTTCCCCAACCTAGATCTGCAGGTCCACCTGTACCGGGAACCGGTGGGCGAATGGCTCGGGCTGGAAACCAGCGTCAGTTTCGGAACCGACGGGATTGGGCTGACGTCGGCGGTGCTGCACGACACCACGGGTCCCTTCGGGCGAGCCGAGCAGATCCTGACCATCCGGAAGCTGTAATCATTGGTCGGATCAGTGCAACTAGGGTGGAAGCAGAACAAACATCACCGATCCCAAGGAGCACCCCCATGGAATACCGGAAGCTAGGCAACAGCGGAGCAGCAGTCTCGGCGTACGCGCTCGGCACCATGACCTTCGGGGCGGAGGCCGATGAAGCGGCCTCCCACCAGATCATGAGCGCCTACGCGGCTGCCGGCGGCAACTTCATCGATACCGCCGACGTCTACACCCGCGGCGCCTCCGAGGAGATCATCGGCTCCTGGCTGGCGAAAAACCCCACCGAGCGTGACCAGATGGTCATCGCCTCCAAGGGGCGGTTCCCGATGGGCGAGGGCGTGAACGACATTGGACTGTCACGCCGCCACCTGCGCCGTGCGCTCGATGACTCGCTGGCAAGGTTGGGAGTCGACCACATTGACCTGTACCAAGTGCATTCGTGGGACCCCCTGACCCCACTCGAGGAAACCCTGGGGTTTCTCGAGGATTCGATCCGCAGCGGCAAGATCGGCTACTACGGCTTCTCGAACTACACCGGTTGGCAGCTGACCAAGGCGGTGTGGCTTGCCAAGGCCCACGGCTGGAACGCCCCCGTCACCCTGCAGCCCCAGTACAGCCTGCTGGTTCGCGAGATTGAGTCGGAAATCGTTCCCGCAGCCCTCGACGCCGGTATGGGCCTGCTGCCCTGGTCGCCGCTCGGCGGCGGCTGGCTGACCGGAAAGTACAAGCGGGACACCTCGCCGACCGGGGAAACCCGACTGGGTGAAAATCCTGAGCGCGGCATGGAAGCGTGGAAGGAACGCAACTCCAAGGAGCGCACCTGGCGCATCATCGACACCGTCGTGGAGATCGCCGGTTCGCGGGGCATCACCGCGTCCCAGGTTGCTCTCGCCTGGGTGGCGCAGCAGCCAGCCGTCACCTCCGTGATCCTCGGTGCGCGGAACACCGGGCAGCTCGCCGACAACCTCGGCGCCGACGCCGTGACCCTCACCGCAGACGAGGTCGACCGTCTCAGCACCGTCAGCGCCCCGGAGGTCTCCGACTACCCCTACGGTGTGCCGGGACAGGAACAGCGCAGCCGCAAAATCGACGGTGGGCGCTAAGCGAGGGTCCTTCGGCACCGTCACGGAATTCGGAAGCGGGCACGGTCGTTGAGACACAGTAGGTGCCCACCCCGGGCGCCGTGAGAGGAAGGCCAGCACCATGGCAAAGGCAATGTGGAACAACGTCGTCATCGCGGAGTCGGACGAGACAGTGATGGTCGAGGGTAACCACTATTTTCCCCGAGGGTCGGTTAAGGCCGAGTACCTCAGCGAAAGTGCGATGACCACCGTCTGCCCGTGGAAGGGAACCGCCAACTACCTGTCCATCACGGTAAACGGCGACACCAACGACGACGCCGCCTGGACCTACCTGGAGCCGAAGTCGGCCGCCGAGAACATCCGGGGCCATGTGGCTTTCTGGCGCGGGGTCACGGTCGCCGACTGATCTGGGCTTTCCCGCCGGTCCGGCGGTCAATACGCCGGATCGTCGCGTAGGCGGCGGCGCAGATGCCGGCGGTGAGCAGGGTGCCCCAGATGGTGTCGATCAGCAGCATCTGGGCTGGCCAGTCGCGAAGGGTGGCGGCGTTGGTGAAACCGTAGGTGCCGTACGCGGCGAAACCGAGGACGGCACCGGAGATCGCTGCCATCCGCAGGCTGCCGCTCTCCAGGGCGGGACGGACCGCGAGCCAGTATGCTGCCGCTGAATAGGCCAGGTAGAACACCACCGCGTAGCCCAGCGAGGTGTCCTCGGCCATGAGCGGCCCAATCCAGCCCCGATACGTTCCCGCCATGGCCAGCAGCCACGGGATGTCGAACAGCAGGAAAAAAGCCGCGACCACCGCTGCGTTCCGGGCGAACCTGATCATGCGAACACCAGGTACGTAGCCAGGGTGATCAGTGCGGTCAGGGCGGTACCCCACGCCAGGTCGACGACGATCAGCAGGGCGGGCCATCGTTTGAGGGTTGAGGCGTTGGTTAGGTCGTACGTGGCATAGGCGAAAAGCCCCAGGGCTCCGCCGTAGCCGAGGGCGGCCAGCCATGATCCGGCGGCCAGAGCCGGTTGTACAGCGAACATCACGATGCCAGCTATATAGATTAGGTAGAACGCCGCCGCATAGAGAAAATTGGGTTTGTCGGCGAGCTGGTCGCCGAGCTGATCCCGGTAAAACTTGCTCATCGATTTGAGCCACACGGCGTCCAGCAGCAGGAACGTCGCTGCGGCAACCAGGAACTGCAGGAAGATCATGGACAGGAGCCTAACCTAGATGAGCGGTACCGAGCTGTCCCTGGTTCGCGGCGCTGCCTCAGCTGGCGCCGCCGAGGATCTGGCGGCAGGGATCACCCTCCTCCGGACCGTCGCCGCCGGAGACCAGCCAGCCACGCTGCGGCTCTACCGGCCGCTGCCCACCCTGGCGTTCGGGCAGCGGGATACCCGGCTTCCCGGCTTCACCGCTGCGGAGTCCGCCGCCCGGGAGCGGGGGTTCGAGCCGTTGGTCCGGCGGGCGGGAGGTCGTGCAGCCGCCTACCATCAGGGCTGCTTGGTGATCGATCATGTGGAGCCGCAGACCGACGCCGTCGCCGGGTCCCGCGCGCGCTTCTCCGGATTCGGTGACCTTCTGGCCGATGCACTGGAATCCCTTGGCGTCGCAGCGGGCGTCGGGGAGATTCCGGGGGAGTACTGCCCCGGCGAGTACAGCGTCCACGGCACCGGCACGGCCGGGCAGCTCAAACTGGTAGGCACCGCCCAGCGGGTGGTTGCGGGTGCTTGGCTTTTTTCCTCAGTGGTGGTGGTCGAGGACTCGCCGCCGATCCGCGAGGTGCTGACGTCGTCGTACGCGGCGATGGGACTCGACTGGGACCCGGCGACCGCCGGTGCGGTGGAGGATCTGGTTCCCGGGGTAACCGTCGGGATGGTGGAGGACGCGGTGGTCGCCGCCTACCGGCGTAGCGGATACTCGATCACCGTTCCCGCTTCCACCCCTTCCACTTCCACCGCGGTGCTGCCCGGCGTATCCTGACTGCCAGAATCCCCACGGACCGGCAGGAGGCGGGAATGACGGCGCCAGCCCCCACCGTGAGCAGGTCGGTCATGCTGGTGGTCGCCCATCCGGATGATGACGCCTACGGGATCGCCGGAAGTGTGGCGCTGCACTCCGCAGATCCCGGTTTCCGGTTTGTCCTGGTCCATGCCACGGACGGGTCCGGCGGTGACATCCCGCCGGGCTTCCCCGCCACCCGGGAGTCGTTGGGAGCGGTCCGCCGGGGCGAGTGCCGGAATGCGTGGCGTGCCCTGGGTCGGGTTCCGGACCGGCATGTCTGGCTCGACTACCAGGATGGTGAGGTGGCCGAGGTACCGGACGGCGAACTGGCCGACCGGATCGCCGCGCGGGTGCGGACAGGCAGGGACGCCTGGGACCCGAACCGGGTCTACCACCTGCGGGGTGTGCCCGATGAGATGGTCGCGGTGGAGGTCGACACCAGTCCGGTGGCGGACCGGATTGTGGCCGGCTTGTCGCAGCACCGTAGCCAGTTGCATGTCATTACCGATCCCACCCGGAGCGCCGCAGACTGGCAACGCACCGTTGGCCGCGAGTGTTTCGTCATGGCCTGGCCGCCCCGGAACGCCGACGACCCGCTCCTGCACGATATCTTTGAGGCGCTGTAGACCGTCCTGACGCGGACTGCCCCGCAGCCTGACCGGCTACGGGGCAGTCATCGTCATGCGGGGAAAGTTTCGGATCTACTGCCCGCGTGCGATCCAGTCGTCCAGGGACGGTGCCTCGGCGCCGACGGTCGTCGAGTCGCCGTGTCCGGGCCGCACCACCGTGTCCGCCGGGAGGCTGAGCAGGCGGTGACGGATGGACTCGATGATGGTCGGGAAATCGCTGAAGGACCGGCCGGTGGCGCCGGGACCGCCCTGGAACAGGGTGTCGCCGGTGAAGACTGTTCCGGCCTCCTCGAGGTAGAAGCTCACCGAGCCGGGGGAGTGGCCGGGGGTGTGCAGCGCTTTGAGGGTGACGCCGGCAACCGTGAACTCGTCGCCGTCGTTGATGTCCTGGTCCGGTGCCGGGTCAGGGTAGACCTGATCCCACAGCATCCGGTCCGCCGGGTGCAGGTGGATGGGCGCCCGGACGGCGTCGTACACATCGCCGACCGCACGGATGTGGTCATCGTGGCCGTGGGTCAGCAGGATGGCACGGACCTGACGGCCGTTGATCTGCTCGACGACGGCGTCGGCGTTGTGCGCCGGGTCGATGACGATGCATTCGGTGTCGTCGCCAATGATCCAGACGTTGTTGTCCACGTCCCAGGTTCCACCATCAAGGGAGAAGGTTCCGCTGGTGAGCAGGTGCTCTACGCGTGCAGCCATCAGAGCTCCACCACCGAGCGCAGCACCGAGCCGTCGTGCATCTTGTCGAATGCGGCTTCAACCTGGTCGAGCTTGATCCGTTCGGTGACGAACGCGTCAAGATCCAGGTTGCCCTGCTGGTAGTGACTTACGAGCATGGGGAAGTCCCGGGACGGCAGGCAGTCGCCATACCAGGATGATTTCAATGAGCCGCCCCGCCCGAACACGTCAAGGAGTGGCAGTTCCAGCACCATTTCCGGGGTGGGCACGCCGACCAGCACCACGGTGCCGGCAAGGTCGCGGGCGTAGAACGCCTGCTTGTAGGTTTCGGGGCGGCCGACGGCGTCAATCACCACGTTGGCGCCATTGCCGTCGGTGAGGGCCTGGATCGCTTCGACGGCATCCTGGTCCTTGGAGTTGACCGTGTGGGTCGCTCCGAGCTTCCGGGTGGCTTCGAGCTTCCGGTCGTCGATGTCGACGGCGATGATGGTCGTCGCCCCCGCCAGTTTGGCGCCGGCGATCGCGGCGCTGCCCACACCGCCGCAACCGATGACCGCTACCGAGTCGCCGCGACGGACGTTGCCGGTGTTGATGGCGGCGCCGATGCCTGCCATGATTCCGCAGCCCAGCAAGCCGACGGCGGCGGCATCCGCTGCGGGATCCACCTTGGTGCACTGGCCCGCAGCGACGAGGGTCTTCTCGGCGAACGCGCCGATTCCCAGCGCGGGTGAGAGCTCGGTGCCGTCCTCGAGGGTCATTTTCTGGGTGGCGTTGTGGGTGTTGAAGCAGTATTGGGCGTCACCACGACGGCAGGCGCGGCACTCGCCGCACACGGCACGCCAGTTCAGGATGACGCGGTCGCCGGCCTTGACCTGGGTCACGTCCGTGCCGACGGCGCTGACCACTCCGGTTGCTTCGTGGCCGAGGAGGAAGGGGTAGTCGTCGCTGATCCCACCCTGTTTGTAGTGCAGATCGGTATGGCAGACACCGCAGGTGAGGATGTCCACCAGCGCTTCACCCGGTCCCGGATCTGGCACCAGGATGGTTTCGATCGTGGCCGGAGAGTTCTTTTCCCTGACAACGACGGCTTGGACTCTATGAGCCATTTCAACACGGTCCTTTCGGTTGGGTACCGGGCGGTAACTCAAGCATAGGCACGGACACGGACAGTGACTCAATCAGGTGATGTTCACCAAACTCGGGCCATAGAGCCAGACGAGCCGGTCGGGGAGCTCGACGAGCCGGTCGGGACAGGGAATTGGTGGACGGGGCGTGCTGATGGCTGACGCACTGCCCGAAAGTTATTGGTGGGACGACGGCGTGCGCTGGGGGCCGAATGGTGATTCCTCGAGGGGAAATTTATCGACGCCGCAATACCAGCCTGAGGTGTCTTGGGTGCTCGAAACTTTCGGAAGATTATTCTTTTTCCCCCCACTCACTCAACCTAAAAATGTCAGTGGCGGGTGATGTGATAGAGGTATGAAGCGGCAGGAGAACGCAGAGCAGATCACCGGTTTTCCGGTGTCTGATCCTGGTGTCCCGAGCTCCGCTACTGCCGGTCAGAAGCCGTCGGTTGACCCGATTACCCCGGAGTCGTTGTTCAGTCTTGGGGGGAGGATCTGGATGGAGCCCGTCGCCGCTAGGGTCCGGCGCCGCCCGGTCGCAGGTGACACTCCACCCACCGTGGTGGAGGTAGCCAGCCCTGAAACACTGGTGGCCATGCTGCAGGGGGACACGAGGCAGGTGGCGGGGACTGGTGCCCTTGAGTCACCGCCTGAGACTGCCGAGCCTGACACCGCCGAGCCTGACACCGCCGAGCCTGATACGGCTGATTTGTTGGTGGCTGCTGATCGGTTGATGTCGTGGGTTGTTGCCCGGCAGGCGGAACTGGTCGCCGCGTTGCACACCGAAGTCCACACCGAGGTCCAGGATCGGGTTCAGGATCAGGGAGCGGCTCGCGCTGGGTCCCGTTCTGGTGAGAGGGTGGGGGCGGGTCTGGGGTTTACTCTGACGGCTGAGGAGCTGGTGCCGTTGCTGAACCTTTCCACCCGTGCCGCGCACCGGCTGCTGGACCAGAGCCTGAGGCTGGTCGAGGATCTTCCCAAGACCCTGCAGTCGCTGGGAGCGGGGATGCTCACGGCCCGGCAGGCCCAGATCATCCTCGATGAGGCATCCACCATCCCGGCGCAGGCGTTGGCGGGCTTCGAAGATGAAGTCCTCGCCTCGGGGGCCCACCTGATGGCGCCGCGGCTGAAAGCCAAGTGCAAGCGAGTCAGAGAGAAGCTCCACCCCGAATCTGCGGTCACCCGAAGGCGTACCGCTACGGCGGACCGGCACGTCGAGGTCACCCCCGACCAGGACGGCATGGCCTGGCTTTCGGCGTATCTGCCCGCTGAGCGGGCCTGTGGCATCGAGAACCGGCTCACTTTCATGGCCCGGGCACTGCAGAACCCCCAGGAAACCCGGACCCTCACCCAACTCAAAGCCGACGTCTTCGGAGACCTCCTCACCCACCGCTGCGACCCAACCCCGGGCGGGGCTGCCACGCACAAGACGCACAAGGGGACCGGTGCCAGCGGCACCCGCGCCAACGGCACGGCTGCCGGTGAGACGGGTGCTGGTGAGACTCATGCTGAGAGCGCGGGCCTGGTCGATTTGGCGTCAGTGCTGGGCGTGCAGCCTGTGGTGTTCGTGACTGTTCCCGTGATGACCCTACTCGGCGGCAACGAACCAGCCGAGCTCGAGGGGTTCGGGCCGATCGACGCGGACACCGCCAGGAAGCTCGCCGCCCACGCAAAAGGGTTCACCCGGATCCTCACCCACCCGGAAACCGGGACGGTACTCAGCGTCGGGAGGGACCGCTACAAGGTCCCCAAAGACCTTCGCAGGACCGTCCTGGTCAGGGACAAAACCTGCCGACACCCGGGGTGTAACCGTCCCGGCCCTGCCTGCGACCTTGACCACACCATCCCCTGGCACCAGGGCGGAAACACCAGCTACGACAACCTCGCCGCCCTCTGCCGGAAACACCACATGCTCAAATCCGCTGGCTACTGGCACTACGAGCAACCCGAACCCGGCACCCTCACCGCCACCTCACTCACCGGCAAAACCTACACCACACTGCCCCAACCACCCCCGTTCTAACAGGTAAATCGGTGTGGTGAGAAGCGGACGCGCGATCAGGTGAGCGTCGCCCCCGCAAGGTACTGCAAGGGCGACGGCGTGGACTGGGCGCCGGGGACGACTAGCTACCGAGCCGTGCCATCACATCGGAGACTGAAGGATTGGTGGCGGCAGTACCGTCGGGGAACAACACCGTCGGGACCGTCTGGTTGCCACCGTTAAGGGATTCCACCAGTGCTGCGGTGCCTTCAACCTCTTCGATGTTGATCTCTGTGTAGCCGACACCCTTGGCGTCAAGCTGCTTCTTCAGCCGGCGGCAGTATCCGCACCAGCTGGTGGAGAACATGGTGATCGAGCCGGCATCGGGGGTGTAATCCACGGTGCTCCTTCAGGAATTGTTGGTGGCGGCAAGGCAGGAACGTCTTGCACGGATACGCAATGATTCGCGTACACAGGGTTCAACACATGTGGGGACGTTTAGATTCCGAGTCGGTAGTTGGTAGTGGGCCGCTGACGGATCAGACGATCTCCCGGAGCGCGACGGTCCCGTCGTCAGCCACTGTCAGGCCCGGGTTGTGGCACACCTCCCAATGGAAGCCGTCCGGATCGGCAAAATAACCCGAGTAGCCGCCCCAGCTCATGGCGGTGCCCTCCGCGACCAATTCCGCACCAGCACTGAGAACCGTCTGGAGAACCGCATCCACCTCTTCCGGTGAATCGACGTTGTGGCCCAGGGTGAGCGGTGGAGCGATCAGACCGTGGCCAATACCTCCGGCCTCCGCAGCCAGGTGATCGGCACGGAAGAGCGACAGCACCAGCCCCTGACCCACCTGGAAGAACGCCACCTCGTCAGGGACGTAGACGAGGGGCTCCCAGCCAAGAGCCGTTGCATAAAAAGCGTAGGAGGTATCAAGGTTCCGGACACCCAGCGTAATAACTGTGACCTGAGGTTTCATGAGTTGATCCTACTGACACTTTCGAAGGTTCAGCACCGGCGCGCGCTGGCCGGGTTGTTGGTCGCTTCAGGCGCAGCGGATACCATCAGAGAGTTAACCCACCGCACCACCTTTGCTAGGAGACCACTGTGTCAGCGCCTTCCCTTATCACCCTCCTCGTCGACGGCGAAGAGCACCAGGTGACTACGGGCACTACCGGCGTTGACTTGTTCGCCGACCGCCGCGACGTCGTCGTCGTCCGCGTTGATGGCGAATTGGTGGACCTGGATCAGCCCATCCCCGCCGGTGCCACGGTCGAACCCATCACTATCGGCTCGCCCGAGGGCCTCGAAGTGTTGCGCCATTCGGCTGCCCACGTGATGGCGCAGGCAGTGCAGCAGCTGCGCCCCGGCGCCAAACTGGGCATCGGGCCGTACATCACTGACGGCTTCTACTTCGACTTCGACGTCGACACCCCCTTCACGCCGGAAGACCTGAAGCAGCTCGAGAAGATGATGCTGAAGATCGTCAACAGCAACCAGCTGTTCGTCCGCCGCGTCGCGACCGAGACCGAAGCCCGCGAAGCGATGGCCAACGAGCCCTACAAGCTGGAACTGATCGGCCTCAAGGGCGGTTCGGGAGACATCACCGACGACGACGGCGCCTCGGTCGAGGTCGGCGCTGGGGAACTGACCATCTACGACAACATCGACCGCAAGAGCGGCGACGTCGTGTGGAAAGATCTGTGCCGCGGCCCGCACCTGCCCAACACCAAGCTCATCTCCAATGCCTACGCTCTGACCCGCTCGGCCGCCGCGTACTGGCGCGGCAGCGAGAAGAATCCGCAGCTGCAGCGCATCTACGGCACCGCCTGGCCCACCAAGGACGAACTCAAGGCCTACCAGGAGCGCATCGCCGAAGCGGAGCGCCGCGACCACCGCAAGCTCGGCACCGAACTGGACCTGTTTTCCTTCCCCGACGAGCTGGGCTCTGGCCTGCCCGTATTCCACCCCAAGGGCGGAATCATCCGCAAGGCGATGGAGGACTACTCACGCCAGCGCCACGTCGACGCAGGCTACGAGTTCGTCTACACACCCCACATCACGAAGGGCCACCTCTACGAAGTGTCGGGCCACCTGGACTGGTACCGCGACGGCATGTTCCCGGCGATGCACGTCGACGAGGAACTCAACGAGGACGGCACCGTGCGCAAACCGGGCCAGGACTACTACCTCAAGCCGATGAACTGCCCCATGCACAACCTGATTTTCAAGTCCCGGGGTCGGTCCTACCGCGAGCTGCCGCTGCGCATGTTCGAGTTCGGATCCGTCTACCGGTACGAAAAGTCAGGTGTGGTGCACGGGCTGACCCGGGTACGCGGCATGACCCAGGATGACGCCCACATCTACTGCACCCGCGAGCAGATGAAGGACGAGCTCACCGAGACTCTCAACTTCGTGCTCGGGCTGCTCAAGGATTACGGGCTGGACGATTTCTACCTGGAGCTCTCCACCAAGAACCCCGAAAAGTCGGTGGGCTCGGATGAGATCTGGGACGAAGCAACCCGGACCCTCGCCGAGGTGGGCGAGGCCTCAGGGCTTGAATTGCGTCCCGATCCAGGCGGAGCAGCGTTCTACGGTCCTAAAATCTCGGTTCAGGCCCGCGACGCCATTGGCCGCACCTGGCAGATGTCCACCATCCAGCTGGACTTCAACCTGCCGGAACGGTTCGAACTGGAGTACCAGGCGGCCGACGGAACCCGTCAGCGCCCGGTCATGATCCACCGTGCGTTGTTTGGCTCGATTGAACGGTTCATGGGGGTGCTCACGGAGCACTACGCCGGTGCGTTCCCGGCCTGGCTGGCACCCGTCCAGGTGCTGGCCATCCCAGTCGCCGAAGCCTTCAACGAGTACCTGTTCGACGTCGTCGACAAGCTTAAGGCAGAGGGGATCCGTGCACAGGTAGACATCGGCACCGACCGGTTCCCGAAAAAAATCCGCACCGCGAGCAAGGAAAAGGTTCCCTTTGTCCTGATCGCTGGCGGCGACGACCAGGACGCCGGAGCCGTATCGTTCAGGTTCCGGGACGGCAGCCAGGACAACCAGGTGCCGGTCGACGAGGCAGTCCGGCGCATTGTCGAGGCTGTCCGGAATCGGGATAAGTAAAACGTATGGAGGGTATTACGGGGGCTGACGGGGCGAACGCCGACGGGGGTTATCCCGGCGACGACGACGTAAGGGACGACTTCGAGCTTGCCGGGGTGCCCGACGCTTTTCAGCGCCTGTGGACTCCGCACCGGATGGCCTACATCAGGGGCGGCCAATCCCAGTTCAAGGACAAGGACTGCCCGTTCTGTGTGGCACCGTCGCGTACCGACGAGGAATCCCTCATCGTGCACCGCGGCACGTACGCCTACGTGATCCTCAACTTGTTCCCGTACAACCCGGGTCACCTGCTGATCTGCCCGTACCGTCACGTTCCCGACTACACCGACGTCGACACCGCCGAGACCATCGAAATCGCCGAGCTCACCCAGACGGCGATGCGCGTGCTGCGGGAGGTGGCCAAGGCCACCGGATTCAACCTCGGCATGAACCAGGGAGTAACCGGCGGCGCCGGAATCGCAGCGCACCTGCACCAGCACGTGGTGCCGCGGTGGGGCGGCGACGGGAACTTCCTGCCGATCATCGCCCAGACCAAGGCAATCACCCAGACGTTGGATGAGGTGCGGACCCAGATGGCTGACGCCTGGCCCCAGCCGTCAGGGGTCGCGCCATCGGGCGAGAAGACCGGGCAGGCCGGTGGCACCGATGCTGAATAAGTACGCGCGCAGGTTCTTCACCTCGCTGTTCAGCCCCCTGGCGAAGCTGCTCCTCAAATGGGGAGTCTCGCCTGACGCGGTGACCATTGTCGGCACCCTCGGCGTCGTCGTCGGTGCGCTGGTGTTTTACCCGATGGGCGAACTGTTCTGGGGGACGGTGTTCATCACGGTGTTCGTGTTCTCCGACCTGGTGGACGGCATCATGGCTCGGATCAAGGGCGCGGGAGGGACCTGGGGAAACTTCCTCGATTCGACCCTCGACCGGATTGCTGATGGCGCGCTGTTCGCCGGGGTGGCCATCTGGTTCTTCGGTGGAGGGGACAACGCCCCCATCGCGATTGCCGCGCTGGCGTGCCTCGTCCTCGGGATGCTCGTGTCCTATGCGCGGGCGAAGGCCGAATCGCTGGGCTTCACCGCCAACGTTGGCATCGCCGAACGCGCCGAACGGCTGGTATCGGTGCTGGTGGTGACCGGCCTGACCGGGTTGGGACTCCCCGAAGTGGTACTGCTCACGGTGCTGATCCTGCTGGCTCTTGCGAGCACCGCCACAGTGATCCAGCGGGTAGCGGCTGTCCACAAACAGGCGATGGCCTCCAGCGGAAGCCACTAGCGGCAGATACCGGTCCGCCGCGGGCGTATTATTAACTGTTATCTTTTTACCTAACTTTAGGGGCGAATTGTGTCCACCGTTGAAGAAACTTCGACAACCGCGCCCGTGACCGGCAGCAGCCGGGTCAAGCGCGGCATGGCTGAAATGCTCAAGGGCGGCGTCATCATGGACGTTGTCACTGCCGAGCAGGCGCGCATCGCTGAAGATGCCGGCGCCGTAGCCGTCATGGCCCTGGAGCGCGTACCTGCCGATATCAGGGCGCAGGGCGGCGTGTCACGGATGAGCGACCCTGACATGATCGACAGCATCATCGAGGCGGTCTCCATCCCGGTGATGGCCAAAGCCCGGATCGGCCACTTCGTCGAGGCACAGGTGCTGCAGTCCCTCGGCGTCGATTACATTGACGAGTCCGAGGTATTGACCCCGGCCGACTACGCCAACCACATCGACAAGTGGAAGTTCACTGTTCCTTTCGTCTGCGGCGCCACCAACCTGGGCGAGGCGCTGCGCCGCCTCAACGAGGGTGCCGCGATGATCAGGTCCAAGGGCGAGGCAGGAACCGGCGACGTCTCGAACGCCACCATGCACATGCGGAAGATCCGTTCCGAGATCCTGCGCCTGTCCTCGATGGCTGAGGACGAGTTGTACGTGGCCGCCAAGGAACTGCAGGCACCCTTTGACCTGGTCAAGGAGGTCGCCCGTACCGGCAAGCTCCCGGTGGTGCTCTTCACCGCCGGTGGCATCGCCACCCCGTCCGACGCCGCGATGATGATGCAGCTCGGCGCTGACGGCGTCTTCGTGGGCTCGGGCATCTTCAAATCCGGCAACCCGGCCGAGCGTGCGGCGGCGATCGTGAAGGCGACCACCTTCCACGACGATCCCGACATGGTCGCCAAGGTATCCCGTGGCCTCGGCGAGGCAATGGTCGGTATCAACGTCGACGAAATCCCGGAGCCACACCGCCTCGCAGAGCGCGGCTGGTAGCAGCTCACCAACCAGTACACACACATGCGGACCGCCCTTAGGGGTGGTCCGCATTTGTATATGGCCTACAGCTCCAGCCAGTACGTCTGACCCCGGCCGATCAGCTCGAATCCCCGGCGCGAATACAGCTCAAAACCCTGCGGCGTCGCGTTCAGCGCGAGGTTTTCGGCCCCCGAGGCGGCAGCGGCGGTGCTTAGCCGGCTCAGCAACGCAGTCCCCAGACCACGTCGCTGGTACTCCGGCAGCACCTCCATATTGAAGATGCCGCCCAGCCCCTTCAAACCCGAAACCCCCGACGGGTAGAACGAGTACCCGGCGCCCGCAATGGAGCCGTCCACCCTCGCTTCCGCGTGCCACGCCTGACGAGGCTGGGACCGCACCACCCGCAGCTCCTGCAGCAGTGGCCCCCGGTAGTCGGGGACCTCGGTGGTGAGGGTCGCGGCGGCGTCGTCGTACGCCGCCGGATCCTGAACGCTGGCGGCCATCCACCAGGGCTGCCACCCCGGGCTGAAACCCAGTCCGGTCAATGGCGAACCCTTGACGCCACCGCCCAGCCAGACGCCCACCCGGTGGGCGCCCAGCCTGGTCGCCTCGGCGAGGGCTGGCCGGATCCCGGCCGGCGAGATTTCCAGCGGGAAGAGCAGGATCAGTTCCCGGCGCGCGGGAAGCCAGACCCACTCCGACCCGTGGGTAGTGAACATGCGACCGCCCGTGGCCGAGGACACCGCGGCGAACCAGGAACGTTGCAGGCGCTGGCACGCCGCGATGGTGACCATGGTTTTCTAGGCCAGCCCGCGGCGGGTGAGGAGCGGGTCGATCAGGGCGTCGCGGCCGCGGAAGTTGCGGAACGCCTGCAGCGGGTCGATGCTGTTGCCGCGGGAGAGCAGCTCGGTCCTGAAATGGTCGCCATTTTCGCGGGTCAGGCCGCCGGCGGACTTGAACCATTCGACGGTGTCGGCGTCGAGCACTTCGCTCCAGATGTACGCGTAATAGGCGGCCGAGTAGCCTCCCGCGAAGATGTGCTTGAAATAGCCGGTCCGGTACCGCGGCGGAACGGGGGAGAAGTCGAGGCCAGCCTGGGTGAGTGCCTCCCGTTCGAACTCCACCGGGTCCGCGACAGTGGTCCCCGCCGGGAGCGCATGCCAGGCCAGGTCCAACAGCGCTGCCCCCAGGTACTCGGTGGTTGCGAAACCTTCACCCCAGGCCTGCGCAGCGAGCAGCTTGTCGACGGTCTCCGCTGGCAGCGGCTCACCCGTCTGGTAATGCTTGGCGTAGTTGGCCACCACCTCTGGCCACAGGATCCACATCTCGTTCACCTGTGACGGGTACTCGACGAAGTCCCGGGGCACGGAAGTCCCGGAGAAGGTCGGGTAGGTGACCGACGAGAACAGGCCATGGAGGGCGTGCCCAAACTCATGGAACGTGGTCACCACCTGGTCGAACGTCAGGAGGGTGGGCTCGCCCGCGGGCGGCTTGGGGATGTTCAGGTTATTGACGACGACGGCGTGGGTGCCGTTCAGCGTCGACTGCTCGACGAAGGAGTTCATCCAGGCGCCACCATTCTTGGTGTCCCGGGTGTAGTAGTCGCCGAGGAACAGGCCCAGCTCTACGCCGTCGGCGTCCCTGACCTCCCAGACCCGCACCTCGGGATGGTAGCCCTCAAGATCGGACCGTTCGGAAAAGGTGAGGCCGTAGAGCTTGTTCGCGGCGAAGAAGATGCCGTCCTGCAGCACCCGTTCCAGCTCGAAGTAGGGACGCAGGGCGGCGAGGTCGACGTCGAACTTGTCGGCGCGCACCTTCTCCGAATAGTACGCCCAGTCCCACGCCTCGATCGGGTGCCCGGCGGCGGCTTCAAGGTCCACCACCTCGGCCCGCGCGTTGCGCACCGCTGCCGGAGCCAGCTGCCCCAGCATCCGGTGGATGGCATCCAATGAAGGGGCGGTCTGGTCGTCGGTAGCAGCCGAAGCGTGGCTGTCGAAACCCAGCAGCGCGGCCCGGTCGGCACGCAGTTCGGCCATCCGGGCGGCGATGCCCAGGGTCCGGTTCTCATGGTCGGCGAATCCGCGGTTGACCGACGCCTCATGCAGCCGCTGGCGGGTGGCCCGATGGGTCAGGGTCTCCATCGCAGGCTGCGCCGTCGGCAGGATCAGGGTGAGCAGGAACTTCCCGGGGTGGCCTGCGGATTCGGCTGCGGCTGCTGCCGATCCGATGTCATCCGCCGAGAGACCGGCGAGCTCTTCAGCCGTGTTCACGAGGAGCGCGGAGTTGTTGGTGTCCCTGAGCAGCCGCTGCTGAAAGTCGGTGCTCAACTGGGACAGCTCGGTGTTCAGGGCCCGCAGCTTGCCCTGGGCGTCGTCGTCGAGCTGGGCGCCGGCGCGGATGAACCGCCTGATGTACTCCTCGACCAGCCGGACGGCCTCGGCGTCCAGCCCGGCGGTCGGCACCGCCCGGACCCTGTCGAAGAGGCCACGGTTGAGGGAAATGTTGTCCTCGTGCGCCGCGTAGCGGGGAGCGATTTCGGTTTCCAGGGCCTGGATGGCGGGGGTGGAATGCGCGGAGGAGCTGTTGTGGAACACCAGTGCCACCCGCCGCAGGGTGGCCCCCGCCCTCTCGAGGGCAACAATGGTGTTCTCGAAGGACGCCGGCTCCGGCGAGGACACGATCGACTCGATTTCCGCGAGATGCTCGGCGAACCCCGCCTCGAAAGCCGGCAGGTAGTGGTCATCCTGGACCAGCCCGAAGGGTGGGAGCTGGTACGGCAGGGTACTGGGTGCGAGGAAAGGGTTGCTCATAACAACTAACCCTTACACATGCGGGGCGGGCACTCCAGCAACCGGCGGATCCGCTTCGGCGTGCGGCGGGGCCCTGATCGCTTGGCGGGGCTTATTATGGGGGAACATCGACGAGGGGGTCAGCCGTGCGGGCTACTTTGACCAGTTTGGCAGGAGCGGCGCTGGCTATCGGGCTGCTCAGCAGCTGCTCGGCGGCGGGGCAGAACCCCACCCCCGACGGGCAGGGGCCGACGACGGCGACCGCGGGCCCCCAGTCGTCCGCCTCATCCCAGCCGACCCCATCATCCGCCACCGCACCCACGACGGCCGCACCCACGACGCCCGAGCCCACCGCACCCGAACCCACGCCGGGCGAAGGTCCACCATGTGATGCGGACAGGTGTTTCAGCGTGGCTGCCACCGGTGACCTGCTGATCCACCCGGGACTGTGGGAGCAGGCCGCCGCCGACGCCGCGACAGCCGGCACGGGGGATCTAGATTTTGAACCACTGCTCGCCGGGCAGCGCGGGTATCTCGACCAGGCCGATCTGGGAATCTGCCACATGGAAACCCCGGTGGCGTTGCCGGAAGGGCCGTTCAGCGGCTACCCCCAGTTCAACGTTCCCCCGCAGATCCTCGACGCCGCCCGTGACGTCGGCTACGACGCCTGCACCACCGCAAGCAACCACACCATCGACGCCGGCACTGAGGGATTGAACCGCACCCTCGATGTCCTGGATGGCCTGGGCCTGGAACACACCGGCTCCTACGCCGATGAGGCATCCTCCAGGGAAGTCATGATCCTTCAGACCCCCGCAGCCCGGGTGGCGGTCATCCAGGCAACCTACGGGCTCAACGGGCTGATTCCCGAGCAGCCGTGGCAGGTGGACCTGATCGACGCAGCCGCCATGACCGCCAAGGCCCGGCAGGCCAGGGACGAGGGCGCAGACGTCGTCATCGCCGTGATCCACGCCGGCGACGAATACGCGACGATGCCCAACGCACAGCAGGTGGAGGTGGCCCACGCCCTCGCCGACAGTGGGGAGGTGGACTTTATTTACGGCCATCACACCCACTCGGTCCTGCCGATCGAGAAATACAACGACACCTGGATTGTCTACGGCCTGGGAAATGGCGTCAGTGAACTGTCACCGGTCCACGCGGTGAACAACGAGGGGCTGATGGTGAGGGCCCAGTTCGCCCAGGACGACGGCGGCGACTGGACGGTCAGCGACCTGGCCTGGGTACCCTCCATCATCGTCGCCGACCCCTACCGCTGGTGCGCGCTGGCACCGGACCAGCCTGCCGGTGCGTGCACCTCGCCCGAACGCGAGGCGGAGGTCAGCGCGAGGATCGCCGCGGTGGTCGATACGTTCGGCGCGGTCGACGACGGCGCCCACCTGTGGGATCTCACCGACGACCAGTGACCGGGCAGCCCGGCCCGGGAGCCGGGCCGTTTCCTAGCGGGGACGAGCCCCGGCGTGACGGCGCGCCAGCTCGGCGAGGCTGTCGTCGAGGTCGGCTGCGTCGAATGAGCCGAACTTTCGCTCAGCCGCTTTCCTGAGCAGGAAGTCGGCAATGGCCGGATTCTTCGGCAGCAACGAGCCGTGCAGGTAGCTCGCGACGACATTCAGGTGGCGGGCGCCCTCGTGCCGGTCCTGCGAGTTGTTGCCGGCACCCTTGGTGACGGTGCCCAGCGGCCGGACTCCGGGACCCAGCCGGGTCTGGCCGCTGTGGTTCTCGTAGCCGTGGATTTCACCGAACTCCTTGCTGTCCGCGACCACGTTGCCGATCAGGCGCTCGTTGGTGCCGTGGGTCTCCAGATCGAGGATCCCGATGCCCGGGATGACCGTCCCATCGTGGGTCTTGAAGAAATTGCCGAACAGTTGGTAGAGCCCGCAGATGACGAGCATCGGCAGGCCATCCTCGGCGAGTTCGCGCAGCTTCGGGGCAATGGCCTGCAGGTCCTGCTGGATGACCAGTTGGCCGCTGTCCTGTCCGCCGCCCCCGATGATCAGATCAACGTCTTCGGGAAAGGTGTCGCCGGCGCTGTGCTCAAGGATGTTCGCCGTGTACCCATGCCAGGCCAGCCGCTGTTTCAGCACCAGGACGTTGCCCCAGTCGCCGTAAATGTTCATTTCGCGGGGGTAGAGCTGCAGGATGTTCAGGGTGCCTTTGGACATCAGGAAACCACCTCGACTGTCGTGATCTTGGAGAGGTCCCGGCGGACCGCGAGCATGGCCGTGTAGGTGCAGAAAATCCGCTTGGGCTGGTCGTGCGTGGCGCTGATAAACGCCTTCAACGCCGCGGTCGTATCGGGTTCGACGGCGCGGACGTCGACGTCGTCGTACTTGAGCCGCAGCGCCATATCGTAGGCCCGGACACCGCTGACCATCTCCACCCCGGCCTTTCCGAGGGAATCGAAGTCGACGTCCCAGAGCCAGGACATGTCGCGGCCGTCGGCGTAATTGTCGTTGATGGCAATCATGGTGGCGTATCCGGCGGCGTCGAAAGACTTCAGCCCGAGCCGGAACCCGCTGGGGTTCTTCACCAGCACCAGTTCCAGTGGCTTGCCGTCCACCACGAGGGATTCACCGCGGCCGAAAGCGGGCTCGACGGTGGCGAGGGAAGCGAAGAGGGCGGCACGGTTGATGGCCCCGCCGAGGACGGTGCGCGCGGTTGCCAGCGCCGCGGCAGCGTTGAAGATGTTGTAGACACCGCGGAGCCGCAGGTCCACACTCGTCGATTCGCCATCGGTCAGGAACATTGCAGTGTTCCCGTCGACGTGTTCGAGGATCACATCAGCGGGGAGGCTCGACGGGGGAGCGACGCCGATATCCCCGCGCAGCTCGTCGTCGTTGGGAAAGGTGCTGCGCAACGACGCGTCGAGCCCGAAGTAGGTGACCTCGGCGTCGTGGACGGTCGACGCGATCCCGGCGACGCGGGGGTCCTCGCGGTTGAGCACCACGGTACCGGTGGTCTTCGCGGCGATCTGTTCCAGCAGACGCGTGGTCTGGTCAATTTCGCCGAAGCGGTCCAGCTGATCCCGCAACACATTGAGCAGCAGGCAGTGGGTGGGCGGGACCAGTTTCACGAAGTGGACCGCGTGCGCCTCATCGAGTTCGAGGACCGCGACGTCGGCCTTGAGCCTGCCTCGCCAGTTCACCTCGCCGAGCAGCGCGGCGGCCACCCCGCGGGTGAAGTTGCTGCCGGTGCGGTTGGTGAACACGGTCAGGCCCTGACCCTGGAGGAGTTCCACGACCATCTTGGTGGTGGTGGTTTTCCCGTTGGTTCCGCTGATGACCACCACTCCGTGCGGCAGGCCGGTCAAGGCGCGGCCCATGAACCCCGGATCGATTTTTTCGACGACCAGGCCCGGCAGCGCCGAGCCTCCGCCACGCAACCGCGAGATGCGGCGCACGGCCTTACCGACCAGCACACTGAAGGGAAACATGGAACCTAACTTATCGCAGTCCGGGCTCCGGTTTATCGCGGGCTGGCCCGCCCAACCTAGAATGGATCAATGACCACTTACCCCGTACCCGCCCCATCCGGCGTGCATGTTGGCGTGCTGGCTGTCCAGGGCGACGTGCGGGAACATATCCGCACCATTGAGTCCCTCGGGGGACGGGCCAGCGCCATCCGCCGGCCCAGCGAGCTGGCCGGGATCGACGGCCTCATCATCCCGGGCGGCGAATCGACGGCGATCGACAAACTCACCCGGGCCTTTGACCTGGCCGATCCACTGCGGGAACTCATCATGTCGGGGCTCCCGGTCTACGGATCCTGCGCCGGAATGATCATGCTCGCCGACGCCATCGCCGACCCGGCCACCGACCTTTCAGGGAACCCACAGCAGACCCTCGGTGGGCTGGATATCGTGGTCCGCCGGAACGCCTTCGGTCGCCAGCGGGACTCATTCGAAACGGATCTCGAGTTCGCCGGGCTTGCGCCGTCATCGTCGGGGGAGGTACCGCCGGTACGAGCCGTGTTCATCAGGGCTCCCTGGGTGGAGCGGGTGGGGGAATCGGTCGAGGTACTCGCGCAGGTACCGGCGAAGGCGCCCGCTAGTGACGCGCCGCACCCGGATGCGGACCGGGTCGCTAGGATTGTTGCGGTGCGGTCGGGGAACCTGCTCGCCACCAGCTTTCATCCCGAGGTAACCGGGGAGCGGCGGATACACGAATTGTTTATGCAGATGATCGTAAGGAGAACGGTAGATCATGTCGGGGCACTCTAAATGGGCAACCACCAAACACAAGAAGGCCGCGATTGATGCGAAGCGCGCCAAATCCTTTGCCAAGCTGATCAAAAATATCGAGGTGGCGGCGCGTGCAGGTGGCGCCGACATGGCTGGCAACCCCGGCCTGGAACTCGCTGTGCAGAAGGCCAAGAAGACTTCCGTGCCGATCGACAACATCAACCGCGCCGTGAAGCGCGGCGCCGGGCTGCTGGGCGACGCCGTCGAATACCAGACAATCATGTATGAGGCCCGCGGACCGCAGGGTTCGGCCCTGCTGATCGAGTGCCTCACCGACAACAAGAACCGCGCCGCTTCGGAGGTCCGGTTGGGTGTCACCCGCAATGGTGGCTCGATGGCCGATCCAGGCTCGGTGTCCTACCTCTTCACCCGGAAGGGAGTGGTCACGCTCCCGGGCAACGAGCTCACCGAGGATGACCTCTTGCTCGCCGTGCTCGACGCCGGTGCCGAGGAAGTGAAGGAAACCGCCGGGCGTTTCGAGGTCATCTCCGAACCGCAGGACCTCCGGGCGGTCGTCGCAGGCCTGGAGGAGGCCGGTATCGACTACGACACCGACGAGGCCGAGTTTGTGCCGTCCATGCAGGTGGAGCTCGACGCCGACGGCGCCCGCAAGTTCATCCGCCTGGTCGACGCGCTCGAGGACCTGGACGACGTCCAGAACGTATATTCAAACGCCGCCCTCTCCGATGAGGTACTGGCCGAGCTGGACGGCGACGACTGAGGCCGGTGGCTACCGTTGCACTCCAGACCCCTCACCGCCGGGCCGTCACGTGACTCTGCGTGTGATGGGGGTGGATCCGGGCCTCACCCGCTGTGGTCTGGCCGTGGTCGACATCGAGCCCAACCGGCGGTCATCGCTCGTAGCGGTGGGGGTGGTTGGCACACCGGCCGGTCAGGACCTCGACCAGCGGCTGCTCGTCATTTCCGACGCGGTCGATAAGTGGCTCGATACCCATTCACCTGACGTGCTCGCCGTCGAACGGGTGTTCAGCCAACTCAACGTGAGCACGGTGATGGGCACAGCCCAGGCCTCCGGTG
Source organism: Arthrobacter sp. CAN_A212 (assembly GCF_015752345.1). Lineage (NCBI taxonomy): Bacteria > Bacillati > Actinomycetota > Actinomycetes > Micrococcales > Micrococcaceae > Arthrobacter > Arthrobacter sp. CAN_A212. The sequence continues at coordinate 43,464 of NZ_JADOUT010000016.1, read as the reverse complement.
TGGTGATCGTTGCTGCCGCACGGCGTGGAATACCGGTGGCCCTCCATACGCCCACCGAGGTGAAGGCCGCCGTCACCGGCAACGGCCAATCCGACAAGGTAGCGGTCACCAAGATGGTGACGAAAATCCTTCGGCTTGAAACCGCCCCCAAGCCGGCCGACGCCGCCGATGCCCTGGCCCTGGCCATCACCCACGCCTGGCGGCAGGGTGTTGCCACGAACCGGGCCTCCGCCAGCGGTGGCACCGCGACGGCAGCCCAGCGGATCTGGGCTGAAGCCGAAGCCAAGGCCCGACGGCGGCGCTAGGCCGCCGTTCACCACCGCTGACGGTGTGGCGCACCGAGCAACGTCCCCGGATGCCGGTACGCTGTTCGTAGATATGTTCGGATAGAAATTTTGGAGTAGCTCGCATGATCAGTTCCCTCCGCGGCACGGTTGCCCACGTTGGCCTCAACTCGGCAGTGCTGGACGTCAACGGGTTCGGCATGCAGATCCTTGCCACCCCGCAAACCCTTGCCACCCTGCGCACCGGACAGGAGGCGCAGGTCTTCACCGCGATGATTGTCCGTGAGGACTCCATGACACTGTTCGGGTTCGAGGAAGCCGACCAACGCGAGGTGTTCGAGACCCTGCTCAGCGTCAGCGGCATCGGCCCCAGGCTGGCCCTGGCCGTCCTGGCCGTGCACACCCCCGAAGCGATCCGGGTCGCTGCCTCCTCCGGCGACGACAAGGCGTTCAGCAAGGTCCCGGGGATCGGACCGAAGGGCGCCCGACGGATCGTCCTCGAACTGGCCGACAAGCTTGTTCCCCTGGGCACCACCGGTGGAACCCCGAAGAACGCCTGGCAGGGTCAGGTGCTGACGGCGATGATGGGACTGGGCTGGTCCGAGAAGGATGCGGGTGCAGCCATCGACGCCGCGACCGCTGAGGCCCCCGAGATCGCCGCCACCGGTGACGTGGGAGCCATCCTGAAGCTCACGCTGCGCCGCCTCGGCCAGGACGGCGCACGAGCCTCCGCCCGGAGCCGGGCGAGCTGATGGCGCGCGACGACGCAGCGGCGGGGGAAGAGACCCCCGTGGTCTCACCCGCCGGGGACCCCGAGGACCGGGCGGTCGAGGCGGCCCTCCGCCCCAAGAACCTCGACGACTTTGTGGGACAGCAGCGGGTCCGCCGCCAGCTCTCCCTGGTGTTGGAGGCGTCCCGGCTCCGCGGCCGGACGGCCGACCACGTGTTGCTGTCGGGCCCCCCGGGCCTGGGCAAGACCACCCTCGCCATGATTATCGCCGCCGAAATGAACGCACCACTGCGCATCAGCTCCGGGCCAGCGATCCAGCACGCCGGTGATCTCGCCGCGATCCTGTCCTCACTCACCGACGGCGAGGTCCTCTTCCTCGACGAGATCCACCGGATGTCCCGGCCGGCCGAGGAAATGCTCTACATGGCGATGGAAGACTTCCGGGTCGACATCATTGTCGGCAAGGGGCCCGGGGCGACCGCCATCCCGCTGGACCTGCCACCCTTCACCCTGGTGGGCGCCACCACCCGCGCCGGGCTGCTCCCCGGCCCGCTACGCGACCGGTTCGGTTTCACCGGGCATCTGGAGTTCTACTCGACCGGGGAACTTGAGCTGGTGCTCCGCCGGTCGGCGATGCTCATGGATATGAAGGTCAACTCGGCGGCGTTCTCCGAGATCGCCGGCCGATCCCGCGGCACCCCCCGAATCGCCAACCGGTTGCTGCGCCGGGTCCGTGACTGGGCGCTCGTCCACGGGGTGGACCTGATCGATGCGCGCTGCGCCGGGGCAGCCCTGGACATGTATGAAGTGGATGCGAAGGGTCTTGACCGCCTGGACCGGGCTGTACTGACCGCCTTGATCACCAAATTCAACGGCGGCCCGGTGGGGCTGTCCACCCTGGCAATCGCCGTCGGTGAGGAACCCGAGACCGTCGAGACAGTCGCCGAACCCTATCTCGTCCGGGAAGGGATGCTGGGGCGTACGCCCCGCGGTCGGATCGCCACCCGGGCCGCGTGGGATCACTTGGGCCTGGTCATGCCAGCCACCGTTGCCGCCGCGATGCCCGACGATCTCTTCGCCGTCCTCACCGACGACGCTCTTTCCGGTGGCACCCTGGTTGACGGCAACGGTGAGGTAACGGAATGGGTCAATACCGACTGACAGGCGTGCCGCAGGGACGCGGACAATCTCGTTTCCCTTTACACTGATATGACGTGCGGCACGTCAGGTGCGTGCGGATCCCAAGATATAGAAACGGAATTACTCTGTGTTCTCAACCCTATTAGCCCAGACTGCCGCCCCAGAGCAAGGCTTTGATATTTTCAACCTGCTTTTGCCGCTGGCGCTCGGAGCATTGATCTTCATGATGTTCCGGAGGCAACGGAAGACCCAGAAGACCATCAAGGAACAGCGCACCCAGATGGTTCCCGGCACCGAAGTGATGACGAACTTCGGCCTGTTCGGCACAGTGCTCTCCCTCGATGAGGAGAACAACAAGGCAGTGCTCGAGCTCGGCCCCGGCGCCACCGCCACCGTGCACATGCAGACCCTCACCAAAGTGGTCCAGCCTGAGCCCGCCGAGGACGACGAAGAGACCCCCGCCGTTCCCGACGACGCCTCATCGCTGACCAGCTCCACCGCCGACAGCCCCGTCACCGATACCCGGACCGCCACCGTTGATGGCCAGGACCAGCCGGGCCAGGACGGCGCACTCCCCGCCGAGTCCGGTACGGAGCGCCTTGACGCCCGCGCGGACGACGATCTCCGTCTGGACTATGACAACACGCGGGACAACACGCGGGACAACAAGGACAACTAGCGCCGGGTGGGGCAGCCGGGATCCGGTGACAGCCCCACCCCACCAGCAGGACCCAGCGCGCTCTTTCGATAAAAGGAAATTCCACATGCCTCGTACCGGCCCAGGCACGGCAGCGAAACGGACTCTCGTTTGGCTCGGCGTTATGTTTGCACTACTCGCAGTTCTCCTGGGCAGCGGGTCCATCTGGGGCACCGCGAGCTGGAGCCCCAAGCTGGCTCTCGACCTGGAGGGTGGCACCCAGATGATCCTGGCGCCGCAGGTCCAGGGTGGCAGCGATTCCATCACCGAGGAGCAGCTGGACCAGGCGGTGGAAATCATCCGGCAGCGCGTGGACGGCAGTGGCGTCGCCGAAGCCGAAATCAACACCCAGTCCGGCCGCAACGTGATCGTCTCCCTCCCCGGCATTCCGGACGCCCAGACCCGCGAGCTGATTCAGGCTTCGGCGCAGATGGAATTCCGTCCGGTACTCTTTGGCGGGCCGGGTCAGGCCCCCGCCGCCGAAGAACCCACCCCTGAAAAGGACTTGCCGACACCTACCGCCGAGCCTACCGATGCGAGTGACCCGAACTGGATCACCGCCGAGATCTTCTCCGAGTTTGAGGCCCTGGACTGCACCTCTCCCGAGGCGCTGGAGCCAGCCGAAGAGGCCGCACCAGCGGACCAGCCAATGGTTGCGTGCGAGCCGGGCAATATGGGCAAGTACATCCTCGGTCCCGTCGAGGTGCCGGGAACCGACATCGACTCAGCGGACTTCGGCATGCAGCGCGGTGCCCAGGGTCAGTCGCTGAACACCTGGGCCGTCAACATCCAGTTCAACGCCGAGGGAAGCGACACCTTCCGCGAGGTGACCGAGCGGCTGTTCGCCTTCGGGCAGGGTGACCCACGGAACCAGTTCGCCATTGTTCTTGACGGTGCAATCATCTCGGCACCCACCACCAACGCGGTCATCCCCGACGGCCGTCCGTCGATCAGCGGCAGCTTTACCGAGGAATCCGCCGCGGCGCTGGCCGAGCAGCTCAAGTACGGCGCGCTGCCGATCAGCTTCGAGATCCAGAGCGAGCAGCAGATCTCAGCGACCCTGGGCGCTGACCAGCTGCGGCTGGGCCTCATCGCCGGTGTGATTGGGCTAATCCTGGTGGCAGGCTATTCGATGCTGCAGTACCGGATGCTGGGCCTGGTCACCATCACCTCCCTCGTCGTCGCCGGGTTGCTCACCTACCTCGCCATCTGCATCCTCGGCTGGACCGAGAACTACCGGCTCTCCCTTGCAGGTGTGGCTGGCCTGATCGTGGCCATCGGGCAGACCGCCGACTCCTTCATCGTCTACTTCGAGCGAATCCGTGATGAGCTCCGGGACGGCCGTGGGCTGGTCTCTGCCGTCGAGAATGGTTGGCGTCGGGCCAAGAGCACGGTCCTGGCATCAAAGGCGGTCAGCCTGCTCGCCGCCGTGGTGCTGTACTTCGTGGCTGTAGGCAACGTGCGCGGGTTCGCTTTCACCCTCGGGCTGACGGCTATCGCGGACCTCATCGTGGTCTTCCTCTTCACCCATCCAGTCATGCGCCTGCTGGCGAGGACCAAGTTCTTCGGCGAGGGACACCGGTTCTCCGGCGTCGACCCGAAGAAGCTGGGCGTCATGCCCCTGTACCGGGGCGCCGGGCGAATCCGGATGCCCTCCGCAACCCCGGAGTCCGCCGCGCCGCGCACCAGGAACAAAGCAGTGTCAGGCGAAATCGCCCGCCGCACCACCATTGCCGAACGACGGCTGGCTGAACAAAAAGCCCATGCCGCGCGCAGCAATGGCACCGATCAGGAGGAAAAGTAAATGCGGGGCAATAGTTTCGCCAGGTTCGGCAACGACCTCTATTCGGGCAAACGCTCCTACCCCTTCGTAGGGAAGCGCAAACTGTGGTTCACCATTGCGGCCGTGGCCGTCCTGGTCTCGATCATCATTCCGATCGTCAAGGGCGGGTTCAATCTGGGGATCGACTTCCGTGGTGGGTCCGAGTTCACCGTCTCAAGCGTCGAGAACACCGAGATCACGCTCGGTGAGCAGGCGGTTACCAGTGTGGTGCCGGGCGCAGTCCCCAGTGTCACCAATATTGCACCGCAGACCATGCGGATCCAGACCGAACGCCTGTCCGACGACGAAACCCTCAGCGTTCGCGATGCACTGATCAGCGCGTATGACGTCACCGGGGAAGAGGTGACGACCAACTTCGTCGGCCCGACCTGGGGCGAGGACGTCAGCCGGCAGGCACTGATCGGTCTGGTGGTCTTCATCGGGTTGGCGGCGATCCTGATGGCCCTGTACTTCAGAACCTGGAAGATGTCCGCAGCAGCCATGATTGGCCTGGCGGTCGTGATGACCGTGACGGCGGGCCTGTACTCCCTGAGCGACTTCGAAGTCACACCGTCGGCGATGATTGGTTTCCTCACCGTGCTGAGCTATGCCCTGTACGACACGGTGGTGGTCTTCGACAAGATCAAGGAGAACACGGCGGACCTCGATGTCTCGACGAAACGGACCTTCAGCGAACAGGTGAATCTGGCGGTCAACCAGACCCTGGTGCGATCCATCAACACTTCGGTGGTCGCAGTGCTCCCCGTTGCATCGATCCTCTTCATCGGTGCGCTGCTCCTGGGCGCCGGAACGTTGCGAGACCTTTCTCTGGCCCTGTTTATCGGCATCATCATTGGCACCATCGGCACCCTGTTCATCGCCGCGCCGATGTACGCGCAGCTGAGGATGCGGGAGCCCGACATGAAACGGCAGGAGAAGCGGGTCCTGCATCGGAGGTCGGTGGAGGCTACCGAGACCGTCGCCACCACCTGATTTTCGTCACCTGATTTCCGTCACCTGATGGAGTGTCCCGGACTGGGTGAGGTCCGGGACACCTCCATGTGTGGCACCTGTTCGTACCTTTGGGGAGAACCGTTTCAGCACGGTTTGGTTTGCCCGTCTAGACTTAAATGTGCATGCCGAAGAACAAGCATGGTGTAATTCTTTTCAGCCGTTTGACGGTTGAGGAATCGGGGTAGTACGTGGCAGATGCCAGCGGTCCAGCAGAGCGGCCCGACACTGATAACAGTGGGGAGCGCGCCGGTTCAACCACGCGCCCATCGACTGCCCAGCTCGAACAGGTGCCTGCACCTCCTGCAGCAGCGCCCCCGGTCCGGACACCTGATGCGGCGATTGCCTCGGCAGGCTCGGCGCCGTCGGCGGCAAGCGCCGACCACAGCGGGCTCCCAGAGCGGAAGGCCAAGACCCGGTCCCGGCTGGCCCGGCTGACGGGTAGGGCATCCAGCGGGTACTCCCCGGTGCTCGAACCCCTGCTGCGCACGGTCAGGGCGAACAACCCCAAGGAAGACCTGGACCTGATCCAGCGTGCCTACCTCGTCGCCGAACACAGCCACGAAGGGCAGAAGCGCAAGAGCGGCGACCCCTACATCACCCACCCGGTTGCCGTCGCCACCATCCTGGCCGAGCTGGGCATGACGGGTACCACCCTCGCCGCTGCCCTGCTGCACGACACGGTCGAAGACACGGCGTGCACCCTGGACGACATCAAACGGGACTTCGGCGCCGAAGTGGCGATGCTCGTGGACGGGGTCACCAAGCTCGATAAGGTGTCGTTCGGCGACGCAGCCCAGGCGGAAACGGTCCGCAAGATGGTCGTCGCCATGGCCAAGGACATCCGGGTACTGGTGATCAAGCTCGCCGACCGGCTCCACAATGCCCGGACCTGGCGTTTCGTTTCACCGGAGTCCTCGGCCCGGAAAGCCCGCGAAACACTCGAGATCTTCGCGCCCCTGGCGCACCGGCTGGGCATGAACACCATCAAGTGGGAGCTTGAGGACCTGTCCTTCGCGGCACTGCACCCGAAGGTCTACGAAGAAATCGTCAGGATGGTCGGCGATCGCACCCCCGAGCGGGAAAAGCACCTGGCCGTGGTGCGCAACCAGATTGGCGAGGACCTGAAGTCGGTCAAGATCAAGGCCACGATCACCGGTCGGCCCAAGCACTACTACTCGATCTACCAAAAGATGATTGTCCGCGGCAAGGACTTCGACGACATCCATGACCTGATGGGTATCCGGGTCCTCGTGGACAGCGTCAGGGATTGTTACGCCACCCTGGGCCAGCTGCACGCCCGCTGGAATCCGCTGCCCGGACGGTTCAAAGACTATATTGCGATGCCCAAGTTCAACATGTACCAGTCACTGCACACCACGGTGATTGGTCCGGCGGGGCGCCCGGTGGAGATCCAGATCCGCACCCACGATATGCACCGTCGCGCCGAGTACGGCGTCGCCGCACACTGGAAGTACAAGGGAGGCGGGGCGAAGGGGGCAGACGGGCCCGACAATAGCGACATGGGGTGGCTGCGCAGCCTCGTTGACTGGCAGCAGGAGACGTCCGATCCGGACGAGTTCCTCGATTCGCTGCGGTTCGAGATCAACGCTGGCGAGGTATTCGTCTTCACGCCGAAGGGTGAGGTGATGGCGTTGCCAGCCGGGTCCACACCGGTCGATTTCGCGTACGCGGTGCACACGGAGGTGGGCCACCGGACCATTGGCGCGCGGGTCAACGGCAAACTTATTCCGCTTAACAGCGAGCTCAACCACGGCGATATGGTGGAAATCTTCACCTCCAAGGCCGAGGGCGCTGGGCCCAGCCAGGACTGGCAGGGATTCGTCAAGAGCCCCCGGGCACGCAACAAAATCAGGCAGTGGTTCACCAAGGAGCGCCGCGAGGAAGCCATCGAGAAGGGCAAGGAGCTGCTGACGCGTGCCATGCGGAAGCAGAACCTTCCGCTGCAGCGGATGATGACCCACGATGCGCTGATGGCTGTTGCTCAGGAGCTGCGGCACGCTGACATCGCTGCCCTGTACGCCGCCGTCGGTGACGGCCATTCCTCGGCCCAGAATGTGATCGAGCGCCTCGTTGCCCTGATGGGAGGCAATGAAGGTGCCGAGGAGAGCATTGCGGAGACAGTCGTCGCCAGCAGCCCCCGGCGACCCAAGTTCTCCGACTCCGGGGTGACAGTGCGCGGCGTCGGTGACGTCTGGGTGAAGATTGCCCGCTGTTGCACCCCCGTCCCGCCGGACCCGATCATCGGCTTCGTCACCCGCGGCTCGGGGGTTTCTGTTCACCGCAACGACTGCCGGAACGTCGAGGAGCTTCGTGACCAGCCGGACCGCATCGTCGAGGTCGAATGGGCCCCCACCCAGTCCAGCGTGTTTCTGGTGGAGATCCAGGTTGAGGCACTGGATCGGAAGAGCCTCCTCTCCGACGTCACCCGCGTCCTCTCGGAGAACCATGTGAACATTCTCGCGGCGAGCGTCAACACGTCGACGGACCGGGTAGCGCTGTCGCGGTTTGCCTTCGAAATGGGCGACCCGAAGTACCTGACCCACATCCTCAACGCTGTCCGACGGATAGACGGCGTGTTTGACGTGTACCGGACCACCGGGGCGCAACGCCGCCTCTAAACCGGGCCGCCGCTAAACAACGCCGCCGCTAAACCGGGCGCGCAGCTTCGACTAGATGTAACGCTGCCTGCAGCCGGGCCAATGCCCGGTTCTTTCCGGGGACGCGGCGCGCCGCTTCGAGAGCCATCACCACCAGCCGCAGGTCGCAGTTGAGTCCCGGCAGGGTGGCGAGCCGGACCAGCGTGGGGGCCGTCCAGGCGTCGTGCCCATGGACTGCGACATCCAGGGCGGTGCGGAGCGGGGCGGTCACTCCGACCCCGCCGATCAGGTGCACATCGCAGGGCCCCAGCGCCACCTGGTGCATGAGGGCGTCGCTGAAGGGCGGCAGCGCGGTGGTCCGGCGCCGGTGGTCTGTCACCAGGATGACCGTTGCAGGCAGGGCCGAGCAGCCGTAGACCCAGGCGGCGCTCTGGCGGGCCAGAACAACCTTGGACCGGAGCGATCCGGGGACACACAGCATCGCCGACTGCGCCCGGGACGCCGGATCGAGGTGATGGTCGGCGCGCGCATAGGACTGCCCACACACCCGGTGCACCAGTCCGTCAATGCGCATGGCCTGCAACTCCTCGCTACTGAAGATGTCGTCGGCGCGGAAGAGCACCCCACCGGTCGAGTTCACGGGCACTCCGGTCTCTGGTGCGGGTGCGGTGGCTAGCTGGGCGAAGGCCATGGACCCAAGCATTCCGAACGGCCCGGCAATGCGAAAGCCCCGGCCCCCGGATGTGGATAACTCAGGGGTCGGGGCTCTCGTGGGGATTGTCTAGGAGAAGTCCTGCGCCGACTTGCGCAGCATCTCCATCCACTGCTCCCGGGCACCGAGTGCCTCCCTGGCTGCGGCGATACGCTTCGAGTCGCCCGCCTTTTCCGCCGCGTCCAGATCCTCCTGAAGTGCTGCGATGGTCGACTCAAGCTGGCTCAGGGCACTGTTGGTGCGGGCCTGGGTCTCAGGGTTGGTCCGCTCCCAGTGGGCGTCGTCGGCGGCCTTCACCGCGTCCTCGACTTCCCGGATACCGGCTTCGATCCGGCCCATGTCTGCCCGCGGCACCTTGCCGGCTTCTTCCCAACGGTCCCGGATCGACTGCAGGGACTTTTTGGCTGCTCCGAGATTCTTGATCGGCAACAGCTGGCGTGCCTCAACGAGGAGCGCCTCCTTGACCACAAGGTTCGCGCCGTATTCTTCGTCAATCGCCTCGTTGGTTGCCTTCCGGGCGGTAAAAAATTTGTCCTGGGCGGCACGGAACCGGGCCCAGAGGGCGTCATCGTCCTTGCGGCTGGCCCGCTTGGAGGCCTTCCACTCGTCCATAAGCCTGCGGTACTCGCCGGCGGTGTGTCCCCAGTCGGTGGAGGTGGACAGCGCCTCCGCCTGCTGGATGAGTGACTCCTTGGCCTGCTTGGCCGAGGCGTTGTCGGTGTCCAGCTGGGAGAAGTAGGCGCGGCGGTGGCGGTCGAAGATGGTGCGCGCCGCGCGGAACCGCTTCCAGAGGCCGTCCTCGGTGCCGCGGCCCAACCGGATACCGTTTTTCTGCGCGGCCTTCCAGGTTTCGAACAGCTCGTTCATCCGGGTGCTGCTGGCTTTCCACTGCACGGTGGACGGATCGCGGCCGGCGATTTCCTCAGCCTCCGCGACGATCGCCTCGCGGGCGGCCAGTTCGGCGGCCTTCACCGCATCCTGCTCGGCCTTCTCGGCGGCTTCCAGTCCGGTAATCAGGCCGGTCAGCGCATCGAGACGCGCTTCGAGGGCCAGCACGTCGCCGACAATCTTCTTCTCGGCTACCTGCTCCCGCAGGTGACCGGCGGTCTTCTGCATGTCGGACGACGGGGCCTTGGCATGCACCCGCTGCTCGAGCAATGCGATCTGGCTGGCGACGTCGTCGTACTTGCGGACGAAGTAGGCGAGAGCCTCGTCCTTCGAAGCATCAGGGTACTGGCCGACGGCATGCTCCTCGCCGTTGACGATCAGGAATACGTGGCCGTCGTCCTCGACGCGGGCAAACTTGGCGGCCTCGCTCAGTGGAGTGCTGTGCGACGGGGGAGCGGTGACTGCTGCACCTGGTTTCCCGCCGGGCTTCGCGCCCGCGCGCTGTGCCATCGCAGCGGGGCTTGGTGTGGCACTGGGGTGGGGAACCGGCCGGGGAGTCGCGGCGGGAGCCGGTACTGCCGTGGGCTCTGCCTCGGATGAGGGTGCTTCCGCGGCGGGGATCTCTGCGCCCGCTTCCTCCGGCGCAGCAGCCTCAGCCGCTACTTCCTCGGGCGCAGCAGCCTCGGGGGCCGCCTGCTCAGGAGCTGTCGTTGTTTCCTCGTCGCCTGACGTTTCGTCGGTACGGGGTGTTTCGTCGGATTGCTGACTGTGTGTCACCGCTAGAAGTCTTTCGCTCGTTGGTTTGCCTGCTACCTGGTGGCAATTAGTTCAGGGCTACTGAGTCTATCGTCACAGCACCTGCCGGCGGACCGTTCCCTGTCTTTCCTCCGGCGAGCTCATCTCCTGTGGAGCGGTGCAGCCCCAGAGGTTACTTTACGCATAAGGGTCTGACAGCGGAATCTGACGGTCGCCGGGCCGGATATCCGCCTTGATGGGACTGCGGCGTTTCGCGTGGCTTCGGCGCAACCCCTAAAATGAGTGCCGCACCAGTCACCCGAAAGCGATGTACCGCAAGGAGCTCAGCCGCATGGCACGTAAGGCCTCACTGTCCGGTTTTCCCGAATGGCTGCCGGAGGAGCGCCTGGTCGAACTCCATGTGCTGGACACGCTGCGGAAGACCTTTGAGCTGCACGGTTTCTCGAACATCGAAACCCGCGCCGTTGAGACCGTGTCCCATCTGCTCCGCAAGGGAGAGATCGACAAGGAGGTGTATGCCGTCTCCCGGCTCCAGGCCGACGACGACGGCGGACGCGCCTCGAACGCCGATGACGGCCTCGCCCTGCACTACGACCTGACCGTGCCCTTCGCGCGCTACGTGGTGGAGAACTCGGGCCACCTGGCGTTCCCGTTCCGCCGCTACCAGATCCAGAAGTGCTGGCGGGGCGAACGGCCCCAGGACGGGCGGTTCCGTGAGTTCACCCAGGCCGATATCGACGTCGTCGGCGACGGCGTCCTCCCGTTCCGGTACGACGTCGAGCTCGCCCTGGTGGTGGTTGACGCCCTTTCTGCGCTGCCGATTCCCGACTTCACCGTGCGCGTGAACAACCGGAAGCTGGCCGAAGGTTTCTACCGGGGCATCGGCCTCGAAGACACCGCCGGTGTGCTGCGCAGCATCGACAAGCTGGAGAAGATCGGCGCGGAGAAGGTCACCGCACTGCTGCAGACCGAACTCGGCGCCACCGCCGACCAGGCGGTCCTCGCGCTTCGTCTCGCCTCGATCAGGACCACCGATGTCTCCTTCGTCGAACAGGTGCGCGCGCTGGGCGTTACGCACCCGCTGCTCGAGGAGGGCCTGAGCGAGCTGGAGCAGGTCATCGCCGAGGCGTCCCGGCGGGCACCGGGCCGGGTGGTCGCCGACCTCAGCATCGCCCGCGGTCTGGACTACTACACCGGAACCGTCTACGAAACCGTCCTCAACGGGCACGAATCCCTGGGATCCATCTGCTCAGGCGGCCGCTACGACAGCCTGGCCAGCAAGGGCAACAGGACGTTTCCCGGCGTCGGCCTCTCGATCGGCGTCACGCGGCTGGTCTCCCGGATCCTCAGCCAGGACTTCACCGCTGTATCCCGGCAGGTCCCCACCGCCGTGCTGATCTCGTTGACGGATGACGCCTCGTGGTCCGCCGCGCAGGACATCGCCGCCTCCCTGCGGGGACGCGGCATCTCGGCCGAGGTGGCGGCCTCCGCCGAAAAATTCGGCAAGCAGATCAAGTTCGCTGACCGGCGGGGGATCCCGTTCGTCTGGTTCACTGCCGCGGACGGCACCCACGAGGTCAAGGACATCCGCACCGGCGCGCAGGAACCAGCCGACCCGGACACCTGGTCCCCGCCAGCGGACGACCTGCTGCCGACCGTGGTCCGCGCCGACGGCTAGGCGGGCGCGTCTGAGTGCCACCCCGGCACGCTAGGCTCGCCGTCGTCGTACCCCGACGACGACGGCGCGGCCCAGCACCCCCGCCGCCAGCACGGCCACCATCGTGACGACCGACGTCACGGGCAGGGTGAGCGCCAACAGCACGCACCCGCAAAAGCCCACCACGTTCAGCGCCCGTGGGGAATGCCACGGCCGCTCAGTGAGGGTGAACGCCGAGAGGTTCGCGATCGCGTAATAGATCAGTACCCCGAAGCTCGAGAAGCCGACCACCGTCAGCACATCGGTGGTCAAAAGCAGGACGATGACGACGACGGCGGTCGCCACGTCGGCGGCATACGGGACGCCGAAGCGCTCCCAGATCCCGGCCAGCGCGCGGGGGAGGTCGCCTTCCCGAGCCATGGCCAGGGTGGTCCTGCCGACGCCGGCGATCAGGGCCAGCAGGGCGCCCAGGCTGGCGAGGGCAGCTGCCACCGTGACCGCCGTCGCCGGGATGCCCGAGGTGGAGGCAGCGAACACCTCCCGGAGGGGTGCAGGGGAGGTAGCGAGCGTCGTCGGGCCCAGCGCCCCCAGCAGGGCAACGGACAACAGCAGGTACAACACCAGAGTGAACCCGAGGGACCCGAAGATCGCCGCCGGGATGTTGCGGCGCGGGTCGCGGACCTCCTCACCCATGGTGGCGATCCGTGCGTACCCGGCGAAGGCGAAGAACAGCAGTCCGGCGGCCTGGAGGACGCCGAGCCAGGTGGTGGGCAGCGCCACGGCGTCGGACGGTGCTGGTGCGGCGAAAGCTGCGACCGCCACGAACGCCAGCACCGGGACCACCAGGGACACGATGATCCGCGTCATCAGGGCGGTGCGGGTGACCCCCAGCAGGTTCACCACGGTCAGGCCCACCACCGCCGCGACGGCCGCAGCCGTTTCGAACCCGGGCGCCGCGTAGAGCCCAAACGTCAGGGCCATCGCCGCGCAGGAAGCGATCTTGCCGGTCACGAAGCTCCAGCCAGCCACAAATCCGGGCCACGGGCCGAGCTGGCGGCGCCCATAGACGTAGGTGCCGCCGCTGTGTGGGTGGACCGCGGCCAGCTGTGCCGATGCGGCCGCATTGCAGTAGGCGACGAAACCGGCGATCGCGACAGCCACGGGCAGCCAGTTGCCGGCCGACGCGGCCGCGGGCGCGAACACCACAAACACGCCGGCACCGATCATCGACCCGATCCCCACGGTGGTGGCGTCGAAGCCGCCCAACTGCCGCCGAAGCCCTGGCGGATTACTCATGGCCATGTGGTTCCCCTGCCGTGGCGGGTGGGTCCCGGTATCACCGGTAAACTCGGACGAGACGATCTTTTCATATGCGGGTAGCGAATGATGCCCCATGCCCCCACCCGGAAGGAATGCTGTGCTGCGCACACATGACCTCGGTTCACTGCGGACCGAGCACATTGGACACACCGTCACCCTGGCAGGCTGGGTAGCCCGCCGCCGAGATCACGGCGGGGTCGCATTCCTTGACCTGCGCGACGCCTCGGGGTTCGCCCAGGTGGTGGTCCGGGAAGAGGAAGTGTTCCACGGACTGCGCAACGAGTACGTCCTGCAGATCACCGGCACCGTCGAGAAGCGCCCCGAGGGTAACGAGAACCCGGCCCTGGCGACCGGCGGCATCGAAGTGATCGCCGAGACGGTCACGATCCTCAACACCTCCGACCCGCTGCCCTTCCAGATCGACGAGCACGTGGAGGTCGGCGAGGAAGCCCGACTGAAGCACCGCTACCTTGACCTGCGCCGGCCCGCGCCGAACGCCAACCTCCGCCTGCGCTCAGAGGCGAACCGGGTGGCCCGCGAACTGCTGCACCAGGACGGGTACGTCGAAATCGAGACCCCCACCCTCACCCGTTCCACTCCAGAGGGCGCCCGCGACTTCGTCGTCCCCGCCCGCCTGTCACCCGGGTCCTGGTACGCACTGCCGCAGTCACCGCAGTTGTTCAAGCAGCTGCTCCAGGTGGGCGGCTTCGAAAAGTATTACCAGATTGCCCGCTGCTACCGCGATGAGGACTTCCGCGCGGACCGCCAGCCAGAGTTCACCCAGCTCGACATTGAAGCCAGCTTCGTGGAGCAGGACGACGTCCTGGCCCTGGGCGAGAACCTGGTCAAGGCACTCTGGCAGCTGATCGACGTCGAAATCCCCACCCCGATCCAGCGGATGACCTACGCCGACGCGATGGCCCGGTTCGGCTCCGACAAGCCCGACCTGCGTTTCGGGCTCGAGCTGACCGAGCTCACCGAGTTCTTCAAGGACACCGAGTTCGGTGTCTTCAAGGCACCCTACGTCGGCGCCGTCGTCATGCCCGGTGGGGCTTCCCAGCCCCGCCGTCAGCTCGACGCCTGGCAGGAATGGGCCAAGCAGCGCGGTGCCAAGGGTCTCGCGTACGTCCTGGTCGACGAGGACGGCAGCCTTCGCGGTCCCGTCGCGAAAAACCTCACCGACGCCGAGCGCGAGGGCCTGCCCTCCGCGGTCGGCGCCAACCCGGGCGACTGCATTTTCTTCGCGGCCGGGGAAAAGACCCCGTCCCGCGCTCTGCTCGGCGCGGCACGCGTTGAGATCGGCCACCGGACCGGCCTGATCGACCCGAACGCCTGGGCCTTCGTCTGGGTGGTCGACGCACCCATGTTCGAACCGGCATCGGCAGCTGTCGCAGCGGGCGACGTCGCCGTCGGTGGGGGAGCCTGGACAGCAGTGCACCACGCCTTCACCTCGCCGAAACCCGAATACCTGGACACCTTCGACAAGGATCCCGAGACCGCTCTGGCCTACGCGTACGACATTGTCTGCAATGGCAACGAAATCGGTGGCGGCTCGATCCGTATCCACCAGCGTGACGTGCAGGAACGGGTCTTCTCGGTGATGGGTATCAGCCAGGAAGACGCTCAGGAGAAGTTCGGCTTCCTGCTCGAAGGCTTCAAGTACGGCGCACCCCCTCACGGCGGCATCGCGTTCGGCTGGGACCGGGTCGTCGCGCTGATGGCCGGTACCGAGTCCATCCGCGACGTCATCGCCTTCCCGAAGTCCGGTGGCGGGTTCGATCCGCTGACCGCCGCCCCTGCCCCGATCACCGCGCAGCAGCGCAGGGAAGCCGGAGTGGACTTCAAACCGGAGAAGAAGAGCTAGCCCTTCCCCGTTCACCCGAGGCACCGCTTCCCTCAAAGCCTCGGGCGTGTTTATTGACGTATCGGCGTGAGGCGTTACGGGGTGGATTGTGACGGGAATGGACACACGTCCAATCCGGTTATGAAATACTGATACACACAAACGTGCTCCGGGGTCGGTGTAATTCCGAACCGGCGGTTATAGTCCGCGACCCGTCCGCTGCCAGTGCTACCGCGCTGGCGTGGCCGGTTGAGCCGGTGAAATTCCGGCACCGACAGTTAAAGTCTGGATGGGAGAAGCATGTGCAGCCTTGGCTGTGCTGGTTTGCTGGCGCCTTCGTGCGCCGTCACCAGCACCGGCCGTTCCTGTCGTACCCCGGAGCGCACCGCTCGAGACAAGGGGACGACATGGATTTTCTGAGGTGGCTATTCGACGCTCAGATTCCTGTTGCCGGCAGCGCGCTATTGCTTCGCGAGGTGATCGGCAACGTCTTCGGGCTGCTCAGCGCACTCGGCGGGATGCGACGGAAACTGTGGGCCTGGCCGGTCGGCATCGTCGGAAACCTGCTGCTCCTCACCGTCTTCCTCGGCTCCTTCTTCGGCGGGGCCGACGCCGCCAACCTCCTGGGGCAGGCCGGCCGCCAGATCATGTTCATTGCCGTCGCCGTGTACGGGTGGCGTCAGTGGCGGGCCAGCACCCAGCCCGACGGCCACGCGATCACGCCGCGGTGGGCTCCCACCCGGGCACGGATCGGTCTGGTCGCCGGCATGATTCTCGGCACCGTTGCGATCACACCCCTCTTCCGGCTGCTTGGCTCCTACGAACCGGTGTGGGCCGATGCCTGGACCTTCGTTGGATCACTGCTCGCCACCATCGGCATGGCCAAGGGGTGGGTCGAGTTCTGGCTTATCTGGGTCGCCGTCGACGTCGTCGGGGTGCCCCTGCTCTTCAGCGCCGGCTACTACGCCACCGCCTTCATGTACCTGTTCTACGGAATCTTCACCCTGATCGGCTTTTTCGTCTGGATGCGCGCCCGGGAGAGCAAACCCCGCGTCGATATCCTGCTACCTGATCCCACGCTGAGGTGACCGCCGTGACGCACACCGATCCGGCAGCGGTGCCAGACGCTGAGACGACCGCCATGTTGCGCGCCCTCGACCTCGCGGGCCGCGGGGTACGCGGCGCCAACCCCCTGGTGGGGGCCGTCATCCTCGACGAACAACAGCGGGTCATCGGAGCTGGCTACCACCAGGGTGCCGGCACGCCCCACGCCGAAATTGCCGCCCTTGCCGACGCCCGGACGCAGCGTGCGGACCTCTCTGGATGCACCCTCGTCTGCACCCTCGAGCCCTGCAGCCACGCGGGCCGTACCGGACCCTGCACCGAGGCCATCGTGGCCGCTGGAATTACCCGTGTGGTCTTCTCCGCCCACGACGACCACGGCCCGGCAGCAGGCGGCGCGGGCTGGCTTCGCACCCACGGCGTCGACACCGTGGGCGGGCTGCTCGCAGCTGAGGCACAGCTCCTGAACCACCGGTGGCGGGCTGCCACCAGTTCACGCCGGCCCTTCATCACGCTCAAGACCGCCCAGACCCTCGACGGCCGTGTCGCAGCCGCTGACGGCACGAGCCAGTGGATTACCGGTCCCGAGTCGCGCAGCGACGGGCACTCGATCCGGCGCCGTGCCGATGCTGTGCTCGTTGGTACCGGCACTGTGCTTGCCGATGACCCCCGGCTGTCTGCCCGGCACGCCGACGGCTCCACTGCCGTCCGGCAGCCCCTGCGCGTGGCGATGGGTCTGCGTGCCGTCCCCGACGACGCCGCCATCCGCACCGGAAACTTTGTCCACCTCGCCACCCGCGATCCGTTGGAAGCGGTGAAACACCTGTACGACGACGGCGTCGGCCACCTCATGATCGAGGGCGGTCCCACCATCGCCTCCGCTTTCCTCGCCGCCGGGTTGGTGGACGAACTGTTCATCTACCAGGCACCACTGCTTCTCGGCGCCGGCACCCCGGCCATCCACTCGCTCGGGATCGGCTCCCTGCAGGACGCCAGCAGATGGGTGCTGGACCCGCGCGGTGGTGCGGCACTCAGCCAGTGCGGCAGCGACGTCCGCCTCCACCTCAGCCCGGTCGTGGCCGCTGACGGGCGCACCGACCCGGCTTCCACGCAGTCTTCTCACCGAACGATCACCAGCAGCAAAGGACCCAGCACATGTTCACAGGAATAGTCGCTGAAAAGGGCAGTGTTGTCTCACTCGAGGTCGCGGCAGACCAGACCAGCGCCGTCCTCGTCTTCGACGCGCCCACCACCGGACAGGATCTGGGCTTCGGCGGGTCGATCGCCGTCAACGGCGTCTGTCTCACGGCGACCAGCGTCGACGAGGGCAGGATCATGGTGGACGTGATGGGGGAGACCCTGCTCCGGACCACCACCGGGTTACTCGCTCCCGGCAGCGCCGTGAACCTGGAACGGTGCGTCCCGGCAACCGGGCGACTGGACGGACACGTGGTCCAGGGCCATGTCGACGGCATCGGTACCCTGCTGGAGCGCGAAAACCAGGGCGCCTGGCACCGGCTGCGGTTCGGCCTGCCGACCCGGCTGGCCCGGTACGCCGCCGAGAAGGGATCCATCACCGTCGACGGCGTCTCCCTCACCATCAGCGCCGTCAGCGCTGCCGCCGCCCCGGACCCCTGGTTCGAGGTGGGCCTGATCCCCACCACCCTGCAGGAAACCAACCTCGGTGTGAAGCGGGCAGGTGACTCGGTGAACCTGGAAATGGACGTGCTGGCCAAATACGCGGAGCGGCTCATGAGTTTCATGCTGCCCGCCTGGCAGTCACCGAACACCCAGTCATTGCCCATCCAGAAACCGGCGGTCAGCAAGCCCACGGTTCCACCAGCGATTGTCGAGCCCCAGTCATGACCACCCACCACACCGAACCGGCAACCCAGCCCGTCCGGCTCGACGCTGTCCCCGCAGCGGTGGCGGCGATGGCCGCTGGCCGGGCCGTCGTCGTCGTCGATGACGAGCGCCGCGAAAACGAAGGCGACATCATCTTCGCTGCCCAATGGGCCACCGAACAGTTGGTCGGGTGGACCGTCCGCTACACCTCGGGAGTACTGTGCGTCCCCATCTCCGGGGAGGTGGCTGACCGGTTGCTGCTGCCGCCGATGACCGCCGTCAACGAGGACGCCAAGGGAACGGCGTACACGGTGTCCTGCGACGCGGCGGTGGGCGTCTCCACCGGCATCAGCGCCGCCGATCGGGCCCGCACTGCGCGCCTGCTCGCCGATCCGACGACGACGGCGGCCGACCTCACCCGGCCGGGGCACCTGTTCCCGTTGCGCGGGGCCCCCGGCGGGGTGAGTGAACGCCCCGGGCACACCGAGGCGGGCCTGCAGCTGTGCGCCCTTGCCGGTCTGGAACCCGCGGCGGTCATCGCCGAAGTGGTCCACGATGAGGGTCACATGATGCGGTTGCCCGCGCTCCGGGACTTCGCCGACGCGCACGGTCTGCCGTTGATCTCCATCAAGGACCTGCTCGGCTACACGGCTTCCGCACCCGCTGCAGAGAAGGACTCGCGATGACTACTTCCGACGTGACCGCTTCCACCGTGAGCGCTTCCAACGTGACCGGAGGGCCGGTGGTGACCCTCCCGACCGCTTTCGGACGGTTCACCACCCAGGCCTGGACGGACGAGGTGACAGGGGTGGAACATCTGAGCCTCTCCGCGGCCGGGAGGGGGCAAGAGAACGGGAACGGGCACGCGGGCGGTCCCGCACCCCTGGTCCGACTGCACTCCGAGTGCCTGACCGGCGACGTCTTTTCCTCCTTCCGCTGCGACTGCGGCGAGCAGTTGGAACAGGCACTGCAGCTTGTCGCCGACCAGGGCGGCACCGTGCTGTACCTGCGCGGACAGGAGGGCAGGGGGATCGGCCTCGCCAACAAGATCCGCGCCTACGCGCTGCAGGACACCGGCGCGGATACTGTCGAAGCCAACGAGCAGCTCGGCCTGCCCGTGGACTCGCGGGACTACCAGGCGGCCGCAGCGATCCTGCACCAGCTGGGGTTGCAGTCCATCCGGCTCCTCAGCAACAACCCGGAGAAGCGGGACAATCTCCGGCTTCACGGCATCGAGGTGACCGCAATGGAGCCCTCCGAGGTCCCGGCGCGGGCCGAGAACCAGCGGTACCTCCAGACGAAACGCGACCGGTTGAACCACCGCCTGCCCCTCCTCGAGGACCACAGGCTCCAGCAAAGCTGATCTGCCACTGGAAACAGATCTTTAATCACCGATCACGCACTACCGACACTCCCTGCAGGAAAGAGACACACCATGAGCGGCCACGGCGCACCCACCCTGAACCTCAGCCACCTTGCCGGAGTGAGCCATCTGCGGCTCGCCGTCATCGCAGCCAGCTGGCACACCGAGATCATGGACGGACTGCTCGACGGCGCTCTCCGCGCCGCGAAGGACGCCGGGGTTGAGCCCACCGTGGTCCGGGTTCCGGGCAGCTTCGAACTGCCCGTGGCTGCTGCCCGGTTGGCACCGCACTTCGACGCGGTGGTTGCCCTCGGGGTCGTCATCCGCGGCGGCACACCGCACTTTGACTACGTGTGCCAGGCGGCCACCTCTGGCCTGACCGACGTCAGTGTGCGTACCGGCACCCCGGTAGGGTTCGGCGTCCTGACCTGCGACACGGAACAGCAGGGCCTGGACCGCGCGGGCCTGCCCGGGTCCAGCGAGGACAAAGGCTACGAGTCGGTAGCCGCCGCGTTGACCACCGCCGCCGTCCTGGCCGGTTGGCAGGGGTAGAGCTTTGTCACACCGAACTCACCGAATGAGGCTCAGTGCCGCCAACCCAGTAACGTTGGCAGTGTGAAAAGCTTCGAATCCCTCTTCGCTGAACTCAGCGCCAAAGCCATCGACCGCCCGGACGGGTCGCGGACCATCGCCGAACTCGACTCTGGCGTCCACGGCATCGGCAAGAAAGTGGTCGAGGAAGCCGCCGAGGTGTGGATGGCCGCCGAGTACGAATCCGACGAGGCTGCGGCCGAGGAAATCTCCCAGCTGCTCTACCACCTGCAGGTCCTGATGATCGCCAAAGGTCTGACTCTGGACGACGTGTACAAGCATCTCTAGGCACCGTTCCGCCAGGATCCAGGTGCCCCAGCAGCAGACCTCCCTTCGAACCTTCAGCGAAAGAACCCCTATGCTTCGTGTAGCAGTCCCCAACAAGGGCGCCCTGTCCGAATCGGCCTCCGCCATGCTCGCCGAGGCCGGCTACCGCCAGCGCCGCGACACCCGCGAGCTGGTCCTCGAAGACCCCGACAACGGGGTCGAATTCTTCTTCCTCCGCCCCCGCGACATCGCCGTGTACGTGGGCGCCGGAACACTTGACGTCGGGATCACCGGCCGTGACCTGTTCCTGGACGCCGACGTCGACGCCGAGGAGCGGCTGACCCTCGGGTTCGGCGCCTCGACCTTCCGGTTCGCCGGCCCGGTAGGGCACTTCAGCACCGTCGCCCAGCTCGAAGGTAAGCGGCTGGCCACCAGCTATGACGGGCTGCTGCGCCGCTTCCTCGCCGACCACGGGGTGGACGCCACAGTGGTGCGCCTCGATGGTGCGGTGGAGTCCTCGGTGCGCCTCGGCGTCGCCGATGCGATTGCAGACGTCGTCGAGACCGGCAACACGCTCAAGGCCGCCGGGATGGAAATCTTCGGCGACCCGATCCTGCGCAGCGAGGCGGTCCTGATCGGCCGCAGCGGCGACACCCCGGCCGGACTCGATGTGCTGATCCGTCGGCTGCAGGGTGTCCTCGTCGCACGCCAGTACGTGCTGATGGATTACGACATCCGTAAGGACCTCGTTGACGACGCAGCCGCTCTGACTCCCGGCCTGGAATCCCCGACGGTCTCACCGCTCCGCGACTCCGACTGGGTCGCCGTCCGCTCGATGGTGCTGCGCAGCCAGACCAACCGGATCATGGACGAGCTGTACGAGCTCGGCGCCCGAGCCATCCTCGTCAGCACCATCCACGCCTGCAGGGTCTAGGGAGTCAGCCATGGGACTAGCCATTCGCGTCATCCCGTGCCTCGACGTCGATGCCGGTCGCGTCGTCAAGGGCATCAACTTCGCCGATCTGCGGGACGCCGGTGACCCGGTTGAACTCGCGCACCGGTACGACCGGGCGGGCGCCGACGAACTGACCTTCCTTGATGTGACCGCGTCCTCGGGTAACCGGGACACCACGTTCGACGTCGTCGCGCGCACCGCTGAGGAGGTCTTCATCCCGTTGACCGTCGGCGGGGGAGTCCGCGGCATCGCCGACGTCGACAAGCTGCTGCGCTTCGGCGCGGACAAGGCATCAATCAACACGGCGGCCGTCAGCCGGCCCGCCGTGATCGATGAGATCACCAGCCACTTCGGGTCGCAGGTGCTGGTGCTGTCCCTGGACGCGCGCCGGGTGCCGGGCGGCGGGACACCGTCGGGCTACGAGGTCACCACGCACGGCGGCCGGCAGGGCACGGGGATCGACGCCGTGCAGTGGGCCCGCGAGGCGGCCGACCGTGGGGTGGGCGAAATCCTGCTCAACTCGATCGACGCCGACGGCACCAAGGCCGGGTTCGACCTGGAAATGATCCGTGCGGTGCGCGCCGCCGTCACCGTGCCGCTGATCGCCTCCGGTGGGGCCGGTTTGCCAGAGCACTTCCCGCCCGCGGTGCAGGCCGGTGCCGACGCGGTGCTGGCAGCGTCGGTGTTCCACTTCGGGCCGCTGGACGCCATCGCCCAGGTCAAGAAGGCCATCAGCGACGCGGGATTCCCCGTCCGCTGACTGGGACTGGGCTGCTGACTGGGACTGGGCTGGCCGCGACCGGCGAGGATTCCCGAGCCTCCGGACTCGCCACACCTGCACAAAACTCCCGGTGACGGCGGGTTCCGTTCGGGTGAAGCGCGCCTCGTGAAGCGCCTCGCTAGAGGCCGATTTCGGCGCTGTCCAGCAGCGCCACCGCGTCGGGCTGGCCCTCGAACGTGACGAGGGCGTGGCGGGTACGGCCATGGGCGTGCATGAGAAGCTCACCGGGATCGCCCTTGATGGCTACCGAGACGGGCGCACGCTTCGCGACGTGGCGCAGCCCATCGGAGCGCACCAGTACAATTCCCAGGTCCACCCCGCGGTAGAGGATCGCCGCGCGCTTGATCAGTTCGTCCCACAGCGCGTTCGAGTAATCCTCGTCCAGTGCCCGGGGGGCCCACCGGCTGCGCGCCCGCCGCACATCCTCGGTGTGCACAAAGTATTCGATCAGGTTGGCGCTGGCATCAAGCGCTTTGGAGCGCTTCATCGGGGAGTAGAAGGGATGCCCGGCGAGGAAATCGCCGACCAGCTTCTTGAAACCCTCGACAGTTTCGGCCTGGGCGGCGAGTTTGCGGACCGACTTGTCGGACACGGCGGCCAGGGGCTTGATGACCATGGCAAGGGCAACGGCCGGCCGGTGTTCCCGCAGGTACAGGTGGGCGGCCAACTCTTTGGCCTGCCAGCCATGGCACAGCGTCGGCGAGTGGGGCCCTGCTGCGAGAAGCGTCTCGGCCAGGACTTCACGGGAAGGTTCTACATATTGCATCACTGCTGAAACTAGCAGATTCGGTGCTTCTTGGCACGGGAACCGCCGCGCCGCACCGCCGAAGAAGCCGTGAATGGTCCGTTCGTTGGCGCGATAGAATCGAAGGTGATGCCATCACAGACCGATACCCCGCCAGCGCCCGATTCGTCCGCCGGGCCAACCCTCGATCCGCAGATCGCTGGGGCCCTCAAACGCGATCCCGCCGGACTCGTCGCAGCGGTGATCCAGCAGCACGATTCGGGGGAAGTCCTGATGCTCGGCTGGATGGATGACGAAGCTGTCCGCCGCACCCTCACCACCGGTCGGGTCACCTTCTTCTCCCGTTCCAGGAACGCCTATTGGCGAAAGGGAGACACCTCGGGCCACGTGCAATGGGTCAAGTCGGCGGCCATCGACTGCGACGGCGACGCCCTCCTCATCCGGGTCGACCAGGTGGGGGCTGCCTGCCACACCGGAACCCGGACCTGCTTCGACGGCAGGGATCTTGACGTGGTCACCGGTCCGGATGGTTCCCACTAGCGGCCTCCGATACCGCGCCCAGTGACTTTTCCCACAGCCAGCTGAAAGAGCACACATAGTTATGCAGGAACTTGGAGTCATCAGCCCCAGCCTTGAAGAGTTCCGCGAACTCGCCAGGGACCGTCGGGTGGTGCCCGTGCACCTGAAAGTGCTCGCGGATGCCCACACCCCGATCGCCATCTACCGAAAGCTCGCCGACGGACAGCCCGGCACCTTCCTGATGGAATCGGCGGCGGTCGGCGGCGTGTGGTCCAGGTACTCGTTCATCGGTGCCAACTCACGCGCCACCCTGACCAGTCTCGACGGCGAAGCGCACTGGCTGGGGGAGCCGCCCGCCGGTGTCCCGACCACCGGTAGCCCGGTCGAGGCACTCCGCCAGACCATCGAGGCGCTGCGCACCCCTCGGTTTGATGACCTGCCGCCGTTTACCTCGGGCCTGGTGGGCTTCATCGGCTGGGAATCGGTCCGCCACTGGGAGCGGCTCACGAGCCCGCCTGAGGACGATCTGCTGCTGCCCGAACTGGCCATGTGTCTGGTCACCGACATGGCGGTGCACGACAACTCTGAGGGGACTCTGACCCTCGTCGCCAACGCCATCAACTTTGACGGCTCCAGCGACCGGGTGGACGAGGCCTGGCACGACGCCGTCCAGCGGATCCGCGTCATGCTGACCAAGTTGGGGGAGGCTGCCGAACAGCCCGTCTCCGTGCTCCGGGACGGCTCGGTGGACACCGCCGAACTGCTCTCCCGCGTCGACGAACGCTGGGACAAGCCCAAGTACCTGGCCGCCATTGAACGTGGAAAGCGTGCCATCGTGGACGGTGACGTGTTCCAGGTGGTTATCTCCCGGCGGTTCGAACTTGACTGCGCCGCGTCGCCCCTGGACGTCTACCGGGTCCTCCGGAACACCAACCCCAGCCCCTACATGTACCTGTTCAGCCTGGCCGACGCCGACGGGCGGGAGTACTCGATTGTCGGTTCTTCCCCGGAGGCGCTCGTCACGGTCACCGGCAAGGACGTCATCACCCATCCCATTGCCGGCTCCCGCCCCCGCGGGCACACCCTCGACCAGGATCGGGCCCTCGCCGACGAACTGCTGGCGGATGAGAAGGAGCGCGCCGAACACCTGATGCTGGTGGACCTGGCACGCAACGACATTTCCAAGGTCTGTGTCCCCGGATCGGTGGATGTCACCCAGTTCATGGAAGTGGAACGGTTCAGCCACATCATGCACCTCGTGTCGACCGTGGTCGGCTCACTGGCCCCCACCAAGACGGCGTATGACGTGCTCGCCGCCGCCTTCCCCGCCGGGACCCTATCCGGGGCTCCCAAGCCCCGCGCGCTGCGCCTCATCGACGAGGTGGAACCCCACCGCCGCGGAATCTACGGCGGGGTGGTCGGCTACCTCGATTTCGCCGGCGACATGGATCTGGCGATCGCCATCCGCTCAGCGCTGCTCCGCGACGGCCGGGCCTATGTGCAGGCCGGCGGCGGGATCGTCGCTGACTCAGTCCTCGAGGACGAGGCACAGGAAACCGTCAACAAGGCGGCCGCGCCGCTGCGCGCGGCACTGATCGCGTCCAGCCTCAGGACCATCACCGCGTCCGACGCGCTGCAGGAAGTAGAGGTCCCATGAGCACCGACCCGGGCACCACCGACAGTCCAGGGCGCTCCTCCGAGCCCTCCACGACCCCCGGGGCGCCGAGCGCCTGGCAGCGGAAGGGGACTGTGATTCTGGCCACGGTACTGTTCTCCCTGCTGGCATTCGCAAGCACCACGCAGACCTGGCTGACGGTGACCCTGCCGCAGGACGCCGTCCAGACGCCCAACCTGGAAATCCCCGGCAGCGATGCTGCCACCGCCGTCACTGCGTTCGCGCTGGTGTCCCTGGCCGCGGCCTTGGCCGTCTCCATCGCCGGACGGATTGCACGGATCCTGGTGGTCGCCATCCTCCTCATCGCCGGTGTGGGCATTGTCTGGAACAGCCTGCTGGTGGTGGCCGACCCGACCGGGGCTGCCGCTCCGGCGATCGGCGAGGCGATTGGCGTCAGCACCGGTAGCGGCGCCACCCTGGCGCTCACGGTGTTTCCCTGGCTGGCTGCCGCCGCGGGGGTCCTGCTGACCGTAACGGCGGTCTGGATGCTCCTCGCCAGTCGCGGGTGGAACCGGTCCAAACGGTACGAGAAGGTCGCCAACGAGAACCCGTCCGGGCGCAAATCCACCGCCCACTCGGACGAGATCGACAGCTGGGACCAGCTCACCAAGGGGAAAGATCCGACTACCTGAGCCAGCCCGGCAGACCACGGCCGCCCCTAACTAATGGCAGAATGTTCATCAGACGAGTTTCAAGGAGAGTCACCATGGCCAAAGACGCCACAGCTAACGCAACGACCCGGACCGCCTCTGTAGAGCACCCGGAAAATTCACGGGAAAACCACGCATCGATGCACGATGAGACCATCGGCCACGGCAACAGCCCCGCCGCGTGGACCTGCGTCCTGATCATGCTGTTCGGCGGAGCGGTGTCTTCCTTCGCCTTCGTCTTCGCCAGCACTGAGGGCAACCTCGGTGCCGGGACCGTCCTGTTCTGGATCGGCATTGCCGTCATGGTGGTGGGTCTTGGAGCGGGCTTCGTCATGAAGCGCGCCGGTTACGGCGTCGGCGGTTCAAAGCTGAAGGGCAAAGACGACTAGGTGAGCGTTCTCGACGACATCATCGCTGGAGTCCGTGAGGACCTGGCACCCCGGGTTGCGGCGCTCCCGCTGGAGCAACTGCGCGACGACGCCATGTCGGCTGTGGCGCCCCGCGACGCCTACGCCGCCCTGCTCGGGGACGACACCGGCATCACCCTGATCGCGGAGGTGAAACGCCGCAGTCCCTCCAAGGGGGCGCTGGCCGACATCGACGACCCCGCGGCACTGGCGGAGCGGTATGAGACGGGAGGCGCCGCCGTCGTCAGCGTCCTCACCGAGCAGCGACGCTTCGGCGGGTCACTGGCCGACCTCGATGCGGTTCGCGCCGCCGTTGACCTGCCGCTGCTGCGCAAGGACTTCACCGTCGACGAATACCAGATCTGGGAGGCGCGCGCCCACGGTGCAGACCTGATCCTCCTGATCGTTGCAGCCCTCACCGACGACGAACTCCGCGGCTTCCTCGCACTGACCCACCAGTTGGGCATGAACGCACTGGTGGAAACCCACACCACCGACGAGGTGGAACGGGCCGTCTCCGCTGGTGCCAAAATCATCGGCATCAACGTGCGGAATCTGAAGACCCTCGACATTGACCGGTCGGTGTTCGCACCACTCGCCGCCGGTATCCCGACGGGAACGCTCATCATCGCCGAGTCAGGCGTGCGGGACGTTGCCGACGTCGGGCGGTTCGCCTCCGACGGAGCCGACGCCATTCTGGTCGGCGAAGCGCTGGTCAGGCACGACAACCCGCAGGACACGATCGCCGCGTTCCTCGACGCCGGCCGCAGCGCGCGACTGGCACTCCAGGACCAGCCAACCGCCTAGCTACCGGTACGCAGTACACCACCACGACAGGATAGGCAAGCTCATGACCGATTCGACCCAGGCAACCAACGGACCCACCGAGGTCACCGAAGGTACTGCAGAAGCCTTCCTCAATCCCACGGGGAGCCTCCGCCACGCGCCCGGCCCCTACTTCGGTGAGTATGGCGGCCGCTGGATGCCCGAATCGCTGATCGCTGCCCTCGACGAGCTCACCGACACCTTCGAGAAGGCCAAGGCGGACCCCGAGTTCACCGCGCAGGTGGCCGAGCTGAACCGCACCTACGCCGGGCGCCCGTCGCTGCTGACCGAGGCCAAGCGGTTCTCGGAGTACGCCGGCGGCGTGCGGATCTTCCTGAAACGGGAGGACCTCAACCACACCGGGTCCCACAAGATCAACAACGTGCTGGGCCAGGCGCTCCTCGCCAAGCGGATGGGTAAGACCCGGGTCATCGCCGAGACCGGCGCCGGGCAGCACGGGGTGGCCAGCGCCACCGCGGCGGCCCTGATGGGCCTGGAGTGCGTCGTCTACATGGGTGCCGAAGACACCCGCCGTCAGGCCCTGAACGTGGCCCGGATGGAACTGCTCGGCGCCACCGTTGTCCCGGTCACCAACGGGTCGCAGACCCTCAAGGACGCCATCAACGACGCCCTGCGCGACTGGGTGGCCAACGTGGACACCACCCACTACCTCCTCGGCACGGCTGCCGGTGCGCACCCGTTCCCCTCAATGGTCAGGTACTTCCATGAGGTCATCGGCGAGGAGGCCCGCGAGCAGGTGCTCGCGGAGACTGGCCGCCTGCCCGATGCCGTCTGCGCCTGCATCGGCGGCGGGTCCAACGCGATCGGTATGTTCCACGGGTTCCTTGACGACCCCGAGGTGGCCCTCTACGGCTTCGAGGCAGGCGGTGAAGGCGTTGAAACCGGACGCCACGCCGCGACCATCAGCCTGGGTCGGCCCGGTGTGCTCCACGGCGCCCGCTCGTACCTGATGCAGGACGACGACGGCCAGACCATCGAATCCCACTCCATTTCCGCCGGACTCGACTACCCCGGCGTCGGGCCGGAGCACGCCTATCTGGCCGACATCGGCCGGGTCAGCTACGAGCCGATCACCGATGCTGAAGCAATGGATGCGTTCAAGCTCCTGTGCCGCAGCGAGGGAATCATCCCCGCCATCGAAACCGCCCATGCACTGGCAGGCGCCATCAAGGTGGGGCAACGCCTCGCAGCCGAGGGCGGCGACCCGTCGGAGAAGGTCATCCTGATCAACCTCTCAGGCCGTGGCGACAAGGACGTGGCGACCGCCGCGGAGTTCTTCGATCTGCTGCCCGATAACAGTGCCGAGTCCGAAATCGGAAAAGACGGGGAACAACTGTGAGCATCCAGACCACCAGCAAGTCGGCCGCCGCGATCGACCGGGCACGCGACGCCGGCCGTGCCGCGCTGATCGGGTACCTGCCTGCCGGTTTCCCCGACGTCCAGACCACCATCGATGCGGGGGTTGCCCTGGCCGAAAATGGGATGGACCTGATCGAGATCGGTATCCCGTACTCGGATCCGGTGATGGACGGCACAGTGATCCAGGAAGCGACGGTGCAGGCCCTGCGGAACGGCTTCACCGTCGAGAAGGTCTTCGACATCGTCAAGGGCATCACTGAGCGCACCGACGCGGCCGTGCTGGTAATGACCTACTGGAACCCGGTCATGCAGCTTGGTGTCCGCGAGTTCGCCCGCCGGCTGCACGAGGCCGGGGGAGCGGGACTCATCACCCCCGACCTCATTCCCGACGAAGCCGGTGAATGGATGGCCGCCTCCGAGGAGTTCGGTCTGGACCGGGTATTCCTCGTCGCCCCGTCCACGAGCGACGAACGGATGGAACGGACCGTCGCGGCGAGCCGCGGGTTTGTCTACGCCGTCTCCATCATGGGCGTCACCGGGGCCCGGACGGCGGTCAGTTCGGCCGCCCGTGACGTCGTCGACGCCGCCCACGGTGCCGGCGCTGAACGCGCCTGTGTGGGCCTCGGCGTCTCCACCGCGGACCAGGTCCGGGAAATCGCCGCGTACGCGGACGGTGTGATCGTGGGCACCGCGCTGGTGTCGGCCCTGCGCGACGGTGGTGTCACGGCCGTCGCCGAACTGACGAAGGATCTGAGCAGCGGAACGGGAAAGAGCTAACCCATGCGAATCGTGAGCACCATCGGGACGCTTCCCGCCAGTATCCCGAGCCCACCGGCGGAGTGGGCGTCTTTTAGCCTCGGACCGCTCACTCTCTACACGTACGCCCTGTGCATCCTCGCCGGGATCATCCTGGCGCTCCTGCTGACCGTGTCCCGGTGGAAGCGCTACGGCGGCAACCCGGACGTCATCTGGGACGTCGCCATCTGGGCCATCCCGTTCGGCATCCTCGGCGGGCGGCTTTACCACGTGTTCTCCTCACCCGACGCCTACTTCGGTCCGGACGGTGACCTGTCGCGGATCCCGCGGATCTGGGAGGGCGGCCTGGGCATCTGGGGCGCCATTGCCGTGGGCGCCGTTGGCGCCTGGATCGGCTGCCGCAGGTCGGGTGTGCGATTAAGCGCCTTCGCCGACGCCGCCGCCCCGGGCATCCTCCTCGCGCAGGCGGTGGGTCGGCTCGGCAACTGGTTCAACCAGGAGCTTTTCGGTGCTCCCACCACCCTGCCCTGGGGCCTGGAGATCGACCCGGAGAACGCGAACTTCCCCGACGGCGTCCCCGTGGACACCCTGTTCCACCCAACCTTCCTGTACGAAATGCTGTGGAACCTCGCCGGCGTCGCGCTGCTGCTCCTCCTCGACAAGCGGTTCGGGCTGCGCGGCGGAATGATGTTCTGGGCTTACGCCGCCTACTACACGGCGGGCCGCGTCTGGATCGAGGCACTCCGCATTGACGACGCCGAACTGGTCACCCTCTTCGGTGTCACCCAGCGACTCAACGTGTGGACCAGCATCCTGGTCCTGATCGGCGCCATCGCCGTCCTCATCTACCTTGGGACGAAACGCAAGGGCGCCGACACGCCGGCGTTGTACCTGCCCGGTCGTGAACCGGCGGCTATGGACTCGCCGGATGACGCCACCGACACCCACAAAGCCGACACAGACGAAACTAAATCCACCACCCGTGGTAATCTCGTCGAAACAAACGGTAGTGATGAACCTCTCCCCGAGCGGGACAACACCGATCCGAAGAAGCGGGAGAACGATTCCCGATCCTAGCGTCCAGGGCCACCGCCCACACTGGACACACCGCCACAGTGACGTGGCCCCCGGCGCCCCGGCGGAACACCCCTCTCCCGGCGCACCGGATATGGCGGGCACCTCCGGCGCCCAGTTGTTCTGCAATCGTTGTCCCAGGGACCTCCCGGGAAACAACAGACACGCCATAGAATTCTGCTAACTAGTTCGTTTAGTGAGCAGCCCAAGCGGGCTGCAAACCTGGGGCCAAGGCCGTCCCCTCCCGACGCTCCATTCTGGGGGAAGGACACTACCTATGAATGCTTTCACTTCCGGCAACCCCACCGCCGGTGCTTCCACAAACACCCCGGACAGCGGGCTATCGACCCGGGACGAGCAGGATCCCTCGATCGTTGAGGATGTCGCCCCCGAGGTAACTCCCGCCTCCGACAAGCCCGCCGTCGTCTCACCCTTCGACCGGTTCTCCACTATCCCCGAAGCCACCGGGCTGTATAACCCGGAGAACGAGAAGGATGCGTGCGGCCTGGCTGTCATCGCTACCCTCCGCGGCGAACCGGGCCACGACATTGTCGACCATGCGCTGACCGCTCTGCGCAATCTTGAACACCGCGGTGCAGTGGGTGCGGATGAGGGCACCGGTGACGGCGCCGGTCTGCTCACCCAGGTGCCCGATGAATTCTTCCGCGCAGTCGTCGACTTCGACCTTCCCCCCGCGGGCCAGTACGCCGTCGGGACGGCGTTCCTCCCGGCTGAGGGACGCGAGGAGCAGACGTCCCGCGCCGGCCTGGAAGCGATCGCCGAATCCGAGGGGCTCACGGTGCTCGGCTGGCGCGAGGTGCCGATTCAGGCCGACCTCGTCGGCGCGATGGCCCGCGCCTGCATGCCGCATTTCGTACAGCTCTTCCTGGCACCCACCGATGGTGCGTCCGCCAACGGTGCGGCCTCGGACAGCATGGCTGCCCCGGTTGACCTGGACGCGCTGGCTTTCAGGGTGCGGAAGCGCGCCCAGAACAAGCTCGGCGTCTATTTCCCCTCCCTGTCCTCGAAGACCATGGTCTACAAGGGCATGCTGACCACGGCGCAGCTGGAGCCGTTCTATCCGGACCTGTCCGACCCCCGGTTCAAGACCAAGCTGGGCATCGTACACTCACGGTTCTCCACCAACACCTTCCCGTCCTGGCCGCTGGCCCAGCCCTTCAGGACCATCGCCCACAACGGCGAGATCAATACGGTCAAGGGCAACCGGAACTGGATGCGCGCCCGCCAGTCGCAGCTGTCCAACAGCCTCCTCGGCGACGACCCCGAGGAACTGTTCCCCATCTGCACCCCCGGTGCTTCCGACTCGGCGTCGTTCGACGAGGTTGCCGAGCTGCTGATGCTCTCCGGCCGGCCCATCACCCACGCGATCATGATGATGATTCCTGAGGCGTGGGAAAACCACGCCACCATGGATCCCGCACGCCGTGCGTTCTACCAGTACCACTCGATGCTCATGGAGCCGTGGGACGGCCCGGCTGCGGTGTCTTTCACTGACGGCACCCTGGTGGGGGCGGTCCTGGACCGTAACGGCCTCCGCCCCGCCCGCTACTGGGTGATGGAGGACGGTCTGGTGGTCCTCGCCTCCGAGGTGGGGGTCATCGACATCGAACCCTCCAAGGTAGTGCACAAGGGCCGCGTTTCCCCCGGCAAGATGTTCCTCGTGGACACCGAGGCCGGTCGCGTGATCGAGGACCAGGAGATCAAGGCCCAGGTCGCCTCGGCCAATCCGTGGGGCGAATGGGTCAAGGACAACCTGCTGCTCCTGAAGGACCTCCCCGAACGCGAGCACGTCCTGCACACCAAGGCGTCCATCAACCGCCGCCAGCGCACCTTCGGCTACACGCAGGAAGAGCTGCGGATCCTCCTCGGACCGATGGCCAAGGCCGGAGCCGAACCGCTTGGGGCGATGGGCTCCGACACTCCGGTCGCTGTGCTGTCCAAGCGCCCGCGGCTGCTGTTCGACTACTTTGTGCAGTCCTTCGCGCAGGTCACCAACCCGCCGCTGGATTCCATCCGCGAGGAACTGGTCACCTCGCTGCGGGCCTCGCTGGGCCCCAACGGGAACCTCCTGACCACCAAGCAGGTGCACGCCAAGCAGGTGGGCCTGAGTTTCCCGGTGATCAACAATGACGAACTCGCGAAGATCGCCAACATGTCCAACGGCGACGGCGAACGCATCAGTATGAAGGTCCGCGGACTATACCGGCCGGACGGCGGTGAGGCGTCCCTGCGGGCACGCCTCACTGAGATCTGCGAGCAGGTCTCCAGCGCCATTAACCGCGGCATTCAGTACATCGTCCTCTCCGACCGTGACTCCAACGCGCAGTGGGCGCCCATCCCGTCCCTGCTGCTCACCAGCGCCGTTCACCACCACCTGCTCAAGAGCGCCAACCGGACCAAGACCTCACTGGTGGTCGAAGCCGGCGACGTCCGCGAGGTCCACCACGTGGCAGCGCTCATCGGTTATGGTTCCTCGGCGATCAACCCGTACCTGGCGATGGAAAGCTGCGAGGAACTGGTCCGCAACGGGGACATCACCGGAGTAAGCGCCGAGCAGGCGGTTGCCAACCTCATCAAGGGGCTCGGCAAGGGTGTCCTGAAGATCATGTCCAAGATGGGGATCTCAACGGTCGGCTCCTACTGTGGCGCGCAGACCTTCGAAGCGCTCGGCCTGGGCCAGGAATTGGTCGACGAGTACTTCCACGGTACGCAGACCCAGCTTGGCGGCGTCGGGCTGGATGTCCTCGCGGCTGAGACGGCGGCACGCCACGCCAGCGCCTACCCGCAGGACGGGATCGACGATCCGCACCGGGACCTGGACAACGGTGGCGAATACCAGTGGCGCCGCGAGGGGCCACCGCACCTGTTCAACCCGGAGACCGTCTTCCGGTTGCAGCACGCCACCCGCGAGCGGCGCTACGACATCTTCAAGAAGTACACCAACGGTGTCGACGACCAGGCCAAGGAACTGATGACCCTGCGCGGGTTGCTCCAGTTCAAGGACGGGGTGCGCGAGCCGGTGCCGATCGAAGAGGTTGAGCCGGTCTCCAGCATCGTGAAGCGGTTTTCCACCGGTGCGATGAGCTACGGCTCCATCTCCCAGGAAGCCCACGAGACGCTGGCGATCGCCATGAACCGTCTTGGCGGCAAGTCCAATACCGGCGAAGGCGGGGAAGACGTCGACCGGCTGCTCGATCCCGAGCGCCGGTCAGCGATCAAGCAGGTGGCCTCGGGCCGGTTCGGCGTGACCAGCCTGTACCTGACCAACGCGACTGACATCCAGATCAAGATGGCGCAGGGGGCCAAGCCCGGCGAGGGTGGCCAGCTGATGAGCCAGAAGGTCTACCCCTGGGTGGCCCGGACCCGTCACTCCACTCCCGGGGTGGCATTGATCTCGCCGCCACCGCACCACGATATCTACTCGATCGAAGACCTTGCCCAACTCATCTACGACCTGAAGCGGTCCAACCCGTCGGCACGCGTGCACGTCAAGCTGGTCTCCGAAGTGGGGATCGGCACGGTGGCTGCGGGCGTGACCAAGGCCAAGGCCGACGTCGTCCTCATTTCCGGGCACGACGGCGGCACCGGTGCCAGCCCCCTGAACTCCCTCAAGCACGCGGGCGTTCCGTGGGAGCTGGGGTTGGCGGAAACCCAGCAGACCCTGATGCTCAACGGGCTCCGCGACCGGGTAGTGGTGCAGGTGGACGGGCAGCTCAAGACCGGGCGCGACGTCGTCATCGCCGCCCTGCTTGGTGGCGAGGAGTTCGGCTTCGCGACGGCGCCGCTGGTGGTCTCGGGTTGCGTCATGATGCGCGTCTGTCACCTCGACACCTGCCCGGTGGGCGTCGCCACGCAGAACCCCGAGCTCCGCAGTCGGTTCACCGGCAAACCCGAGTTCGTGGTCAATTTCTTCGAGTTCCTAGCAGAGGAAGTCAGGGAAATCCTGGCCAGCCTGGGGTTCCGGTCCATCGAGGAGGCCATCGGCCACAGCGAGTCGCTCGACGCCCGCAAGGCGATCGATCATTGGAAGGCCGACGGTCTGGACCTCGACCCGATTCTCCGCGGCAACGAGTTCGGCGATGACGCGCCGATGCGCAACATGATCCGGCAGAACCACGAACTGGACCAGCACTTCGACAAGAAGCTCATCGAGATGAGCGCCGATGCGCTGGAAAACCGCGCCCCGGTGCGGATCTCGGTCGACGTCGTGAACACCGACCGATCGGTGGGCACCATGCTGGGCCACGAGGTGACCCGGCGGTTCGGCATCGATACCCTCGCCACCGACACCATCGACGTCACCCTGACGGGTCAGGCGGGTCAGTCCCTCGGCGCGTTCCTGCCGGCGGGAATCACCCTGCGCCTGTTCGGAGACTCGAACGACTATGTGGGCAAGGGACTTTCCGGTGGGCGGATCATTGTCCGGCCGGACCGGTCCAACGTCTTCGCTGCCGACCGCAACGTCATTGCCGGCAACGTGATCGGCTATGGCGCCACCAGCGGGGAGATTTTCCTCCGCGGGCAGGTGGGGGAGCGGTTCCTGGTGCGCAACTCCGGCGCGACGGCGGTGGTCGAGGGAATCGGCGACCACGGGTGCGAGTACATGACCGGCGGCCAGACCCTGATCCTGGGGCGGACCGGCAGGAATTTCGGTGCCGGCATGTCCGGCGGCACCGCCTACGTGCTGGATCTCAACCGTCGCCGGATGAACACCCAGAGCATCGAGAACGGTGAGCTGAAGCTCGTCGAACTGGACGCTGAGGACATCGAGATTGTGCGGCAGCTGATGATC
This sequence comes from Arthrobacter sp. CAN_A212, assembly GCF_015752345.1. Taxonomy (NCBI): domain Bacteria; kingdom Bacillati; phylum Actinomycetota; class Actinomycetes; order Micrococcales; family Micrococcaceae; genus Arthrobacter; species Arthrobacter sp. CAN_A212. The sequence continues at coordinate 8,275 of NZ_JADOUT010000016.1, read as the reverse complement.
AAGCACGTTGAAGAGACCGAATCGAACCTCGCAGCGCATTTGCTGGAGAACTTCGAGGACACCATCGCGCGGCTCACGAAGGTGCTGCCCCGCGACTACGCGGCTGTCCTGGACGCCCGAGCCGCTGCGGTTGAGGAAGGCCTCGACCCCGACGGCGAAGAAGCTTGGACCCGAATCTTGGAGGTAACTGGTGGGTGACCCACGCGGATTCATGAAGGTACGCGAACGCCAGACCCAGCCCCGTCGGCCCGTGCCGGTGCGGATCATGGACTGGAAAGAAGTCTACGAGGCGCAGGAGAAGGGCGTCCTCAAGGCCCAGGCGGGACGCTGCATGGACTGCGGCATCCCGTTCTGCCATCAGGGTTGCCCGCTGGGCAACCTGATCCCGGAGTGGAACGACCTCACCTACCGGGACAAGGGCCGGGAAGCGATCGAGCGGCTGCACGCCACCAACAACTTCCCCGAGTTCACCGGCCGGCTCTGCCCGGCACCCTGCGAGGCGTCCTGCGTGTTGGGGATCAACCAGCCGCCGGTGACCATCAAGCAGGTGGAAGTCTCGATCATCGACCAGGCGTTCGCCGAGGGCTGGGTTGAGGCACACCCGCCCGAGCGCCTGACCGACAAGACCATTGCCGTCGTCGGCTCCGGGCCCGCAGGCCTGGCCGCGGCGCAGCAGCTGACCCGCACCGGTCACACGGTGGCGGTGTATGAGCGTGACGACAATATTGGTGGGCTCCTGCGCTACGGCATCCCCGACTTCAAGATGGAGAAGAGCCACCTGGAGCGGCGCCTCGAGCAGATGCGCGCCGAGGGCACCCGGTTCAGGACCGGTGTCGAGGTGGGACGCGACATCAGCTGGGACCAGCTTCGGCGCCGCTACGACGCCGTCGTGGTGGCTACCGGTGCCACTATTCCCCGTGACCTGCCGATCCCGGGGCGGGAACTGGAGGGTGTCCATTTCGCGATGGATTACCTGGTCCAGGCCAACCGGGTAAGTGCGGGCGGCGTCGTCGAGGACCAGATTCACGCGGACGGCAAGCACGTGGTGATCCTCGGGGGCGGCGACACGGGCGCTGACTGCCTGGGTACCGCCCACCGTCAGCATGCGGCATCCGTGACGACGCTCGCCATCGGGCAGCAGCCGCCGACGGACCGCGCGGCGCACCAGCCCTGGCCCACCTTCCCCACCCTGTTCGAGGTTGCCAGCGCCCACGAGGAAGGTGGCGAGCGGACCTACCTCGCCTCGACCGTCGAATTTGTGGGCGAGAATGGCAAGCTCACTGCGATCCGGGTGGCGGAGACCGAATTCGTCAACGGCCGCCGGGTGCCCAAGGCCGGCACCGAGAAGGACATCCCGGCCGACCTGGTGTTCCTGTCGCTCGGGTTCACTGGACCGGAGCCTGCAGGCCTCACCGAACAGGTGCAGGCCGACTTCGACGAGCACGGCAACATTGGCCGGGACGGTTACTACATGACCAACACGCCCGGGATTTTTGCGGCTGGCGACGCCGGCCGCGGACAGTCACTCATTGTCTGGGCCATCGCCGAGGGGCGCGCCTGCGCCGCAGCAGTGGACAAGTGGCTGATGGGGGAGACCAAACTACCGGCACCGGTGGCGCCCACCGACCGCGCTATGGCAGTGCTCTGAGTGCATCACGTCGCGGAAAGGTCACCGCGCACCCAACAACACCTACAACAACACGACTAGGCTAGGTTTCATGAGACGCGCAAAAATTGTTGCAACATTCGGCCCCGCGATTGCAAGCTATGAGAACACCGTGGCGGTGTTGAAGGCCGGTGTGGACGTTGCCCGGATGAACATGAGCCACGGCGATCACACGGTGCACAACCAGACCTACGAGTATGTACGGCAGGCTTCGGAAGAACTGGGCCGCCCGGTGGCAATCTTTGCCGACCTGCAAGGACCCAAGATCCGCCTCGGTCGTTTCGTGAACGGCCCGCATGTGCTGGCGCCCGGCGACACCTTCACCATCACCACCGAGGACGTCGAAGGCACCCAGGAGATCTGCTCCACCACCCACCTGGGACTCCCCAAGGACGTGAACGTGGGCGATTCCCTGCTGATCGACGACGGTAAGGTAGCCCTCCGGGCCACGGCCGTTGACGACACGAAGGTTGTCGCAGTGGTCACCGTGGGGGGAGCGGTGTCGAACAACAAGGGCATCAACCTGCCCGGCGTCGCAGTGAGTGTGCCGGCGATGAGCGATAAGGACGAGGCCGATCTGCGGTGGGCCATCCAGCGCGGCGTCGACATGGTGGCGCTGTCCTTCGTGCGGAACGCGTCCGACGTCGTCCGCGTCCACGAGATCATGGACGAAGAGGGACGCCGGGTACCGGTGATCGCCAAGATCGAGAAGCCCCAGGCTGTTGACGCCATCGAGGAAATCATCGACGCGTTCGACGCCATCATGGTGGCACGTGGCGACCTGGGCGTGGAGTTGCCGCTCGAAGAGGTTCCCATTGTCCAGAAGCGTGCCATCGAGTTGGCTCGCCGCTGGGCCAAGCCGGTCATCGTCGCCACCCAGGTGCTGGAGTCGATGATCGACAACCCCCGCCCCACCCGCGCCGAAGCGTCTGACTGTGCCAACGCAGTGCTGGATGGTGCCGACGCCGTCATGCTCTCGGGCGAAACCAGTGTGGGCAAGTACCCCATGGAAACTGTGCAGACGATGGCGAACATCATCGAGTCGACCGAAAAGCACGGCCTGGATCGGGTGCCGCCGCTGGGCAGCAAGCCCAAGACCCGCGGCGGGGCGATCACCCGTGCGGCGGTGGAGATCGCCGATCAGCTTGATGCGAAGTACATCTGTACCTTCACCCAGTCCGGCGATTCGGCGCGGCGCCTGTCACGGCTCCGGCCGACCAAGCCGGTGTTCGCTTTCACTCCGGTGCAGTCGACCCTGAATTCGATGGCGATGATCTGGGGTGTGCAGCCCATGCTGGTTCCCTTCGTCGAGCACACCGATCAGATGACCGCCCAGGTTGACCGGGTTCTTCTGGAACAGGGTCTCGTGGAGCCGAATGACCTGGTGGTCATCGCTGCCGGGTCGCCTCCCGGGCAGGCAGGGTCCACGAACTCGATCAAGGTGCATAAGGTCGGGGACATTGCCGACGCCGGTCAGCTGCCCGATGGCTACACTCCGAACAAGGAAAAGGTCGGCCCGTGGCCGGTCAAGAACAAGCACAAGTAGCTCGGTAGCACAGCAGAAGGGCCCCGCTGGTTTTCACCGGCGGGGCCCTTCTGCTGTGCTGATATGTTTTGTGGCAGTGCTGTGGGTCAGTTGACCTGGTTGATGATGGTCTCGGCGACCTCGCGCATGCTGAGGCGGCGGTCCATCGAGGTCTTCTGGATCCAGCGGAAGGCCTCGGGCTCGGTGAGTCCCATCTTGGTGGTCAGCAGGCTCTTGGCACGCTCCACGAGCTTGCGGGTGGCGAACTGTTCCTGCAGATCGGAGACTTCGTGCTCCAGTGCCTTGATCTCCTCATGGCGGGAGAGGGCAATCTCGATGGCGGGCATCAGGTCAGCGGGGGTGAACGGTTTGACGACGTACGCCATCGCGCCGGCGTCGCGGGCTCGTTCCACCAGCTCTTTCTGGCTGAAAGCGGTCAGCAGGACCACGGGGGCGATGCGTGCCTTGACGATCTGTTCTGCGGCGGTGATGCCGTCCATGACAGGCATTTTCACGTCCATCAGGACCAGATCGGGCTTGTGCTCTTTGGCGAGCTGGACGGCCTTCTCGCCGTTGTCAGCTTCGGCGACGACGTCGTACCCTTCGCCGCGGAGAATCTCCACAATGTCCAGGCGGATGAGGGTCTCATCCTCGGCAACAATCACGCGCCGCGCAACACCCGAGACGTTCGACTCGTTGGATTCAGACACAGCAGGCTCCTTGTTCAATTCCATCATTTGCCCGGCCGGGCAGCGCCCGTTGCCGGTTCACTGAAACAGCCTATCGGCATGTAGAGTAGTTTCGCGCACTGACGATGACTTGAGTACTTCATCTGGCTTTGATCGGGTCTCTCACGGGTCCTGTCTCGGGTCTTTGTCGGAGCGCACGTTGGCCCGAATGGCGGAATTGGCAGACGCGCTGCACTCAAAATGCAGTATCGAAAGATGTGTGGGTTCAAGTCCCACTTCGGGCACAGTGTTTCCCCTTGTCAGAGGCTGTTTCGCTCTCTGACTGTGCACAAACCGGCTCAGATGGTGAACAGGGTGTGCCTGTGTCGGTGGGTGGGTTGCAGTTTCCCTGTGGCGGTTCGGCTCCTTCCTTTCTTGAAGCCCTTGTTGGGCTTTCTTACTACTTCATGGGGGAGTGGCGGCGAAGGTACATGACTTTGGTGAAAGTTTTTCACCGAATCTCCTTTGTGCCGTTCTGATCAAGTCATCACCGTTGGGCGGAGAGGCCGGAGTGCAACTTGGCCCTTTCCCGGCGCCTTGCGCCTGGGCTGCCGTGACAGCATGACGCCGGTAGTCCTGTTGCTCTGCTAAGAAGCTACTGCTTTCGCTGACGACACCACGGCGCTCCTAAAGGCTTGCCACGTTCGTGGAGTTTGGCCGCACAACGGGTGCCGCTTTGCGCACCGCCTATCCAGCGTAAAAACGAGCAAGGTCAAGAGACACTGCTTACAGCTCATCCGGCGCAGCAGTGGTAACGGAGCCGACCCATACCCAGCCCTCACGTTGGGTCTTGATTCCTGGTTCGAAGAAGGACACCTTGACGGCTGTTTTCGTCCACGCCGTCGCGTGTCCCTTCACCCGGTAAGCCTTTGACGGGTATCGAATCCACACGTGCACCCGCCGGGGTGCAGGGAACTCGTGGACCGGGTTGGACGGTAAATCCAGTTCCGTTTCCGTGAGCATCACCGGTTCCTCCCGCATCACCAGTTCCTCAATCCACCCGTCTAATAGCCGGTCATAGTAATTTCTGTACCGCTGATTTTGACCCACGGCGTTGCCGCCACTCTGCTAACTCTCAGAAACGGAAAATAGACTTTGTAACGAGCCGAGTCAATCGAGAGTCCTCTGCTCACCGTGCGGGTGTCCTAGAAGCTCCCCCCAGTTTTCTAGGGCACCGGCACCACCACGTTAAAGCCCATCACCGACAGTCACTCAGCCCCAGCGATCCGGCGTAGCTGCCACCCGTCAGTATGTGGATCTGAGCTGATATCGACCTCCAGGGTCGGGGAGACCGGCCCGGCTTGAGCTTGGAACCGCCACACACGCTTGGTGATGAGACTGCCCTGCCCATTCACAGGGGTATTCCCTGGCTCCCACCAGCTTCGGGAACTAGACCAGCTCACCGGTTCCCCGACCGCCTGCCAGATCCGGCCACGCCACCGCATCGCCAGCGGAGCGCCGCTGCTGTGAAACCTCACGTCCACCGGTTCGTTGACCGTCCGTGGCCTAGCTTCCGTGGTTTGTGCTGTCATGTGCGCGCCGCCCTTCGCCCTGTGATCCGTCATGCCGTCCAGAGTTGAAATTAGAACACATGTTCGATTTATGGGAGCCCTTAGAGGTGCGGCAGAATGAGCCGTATGTGCGGACGCTTCGTGGTCACCGGGAATCCGGAGGTCAGTCGATAGGTAGACCGTTCCCGAGTGCCGATACGATGCGACAATGGCACCCTTCAGTAATCCCAGCCCAGAGCATGGCACGGTGACAAAACCGGTCCGACTACGCAATCTATTTCTTTGGCTTGGGCTTACAACGATTGCCATCGCCGTTCTGATTGGTGCTTTTGCCTTCATCCTCAGGGGTCAATTTCTGCCGTGGACTTTAGAACAGTCCCTCACGGCTATGGAACTGCAACAAGTCGTGCAGTCAGCTGTAACTACCGCTGCGGCGTTGGGCCTCGGGATCACCCTCTATCTGTCGTTTCGACGCCAGAAGACGACTGACGAGGGTCACTTAACCACGCTTGAGTTGCTTCGCCTGCACCGGGATCAGCACCGATCAGACAGCATCACCAAATTGCGTGACAGGTACGTGAGCGCGGCAGACCAGCTTGGAAGCGAATCTCGACCCATACGTCTTGCTGGTATCTACGCGTTAGCTTCTCTCGCTGATGATTGGAGCGAAGAACGCAACGTCAAAGAGCGCCAAGTGTGCATCGATCTCCTGACCACCTATCTCGCGCTCGGTGCGAACGATACAGACACAGTTGAATCGCAAGGCCCTGAATGGGAGACGATCTGGAGCACTATCTTCGATCGCTCCGTATTAGAACGGAACAATCCGGGCTGGCCGGGGGCTGACGTGCGCATCAGGAATGTGGGGTTGAAGAGCAGGCTCAGTGGGCTTCGGTTCGATTATGGATTATTGAGTTTTTCAGGCTCTCCTGTCAGGGCGATGGAGTTTGACGGGTGTGATTTCCAGGCCACGGAAGTGCTGTTCGACTCGTATGACCGAGGAGGCGTGTTGTCCTTCCGTAACTGCCGCTTTTCCGGGGGAATGATTAACTTCTGTTGGCAATCCGACTTGGACGCCGCGGGTGCGTATGAAGACCTAAGAATCCACTTCTTCAACTGCAACTTTGAGGGAACTCAAGTCCTTTTCAACGGCAGCGGCGACATGGGTGGATACATGTTTCAGCACTGTCGGTTCAGCGCAACGTCACCAAGTTTTCGAGGGGAGTCCCCGGAACCGCAGGCGATAGGTTTCATTCAAATGAATTATTGCGAGTTCAGCAGCGACCCCTTGCGTGAACTCTCGCTTGACGGAACCGACATCATCGAAATAGGCGGCTTCGACGAGGACCATCCAACTGTGGCTGCGATGGCATCGAAGTACAACTCGTCCAAAGACAAACTGCACTAAGAGAGGCGAACGCATCCTAATCTGAAGTGCTAAGCGGTTGCACAGCCGGTCCGGGTTCTGTGAGGCAACAACCCACTGTTTGTAGCGTTCGTTCGATTCGATCAATCCAGAGTGACCCAAACCGTTCGCAAACGATGGATACAGAGACACCGGTGAGTGAGACGCTACGCGCTGATAGATGTGAATCGCCGAATCAGTGGTCGGGTTCCCGCCGGTTTAGGTGTTAGCCACGCCTCAAAGTTGGGCTATGGGGTCTGGCCTGTCGAGTCAGCGGAACGCTCGGCTGATCGCGCTCCCAGTCCGGAACATGGTGATCCACACGATGAATTTCTGAATGGGACGCAGCGGCGATGCGACGAGACTCCGCCAACCCTGGCGTTTAGACCATGATTTAGTGATCTGGACCTGGGTGCCGCCAGTCGTGTTCATCAGGGTGAATTCTGTCAGGACCGAGCTACTTTCAGGAGCATCGGGGTACGCGATTCTCCATGCGATGCGCTTCGGCTGGTGCGCGGTGACGAGTTCAATGCTGCGGCAACGGAACCGGGGCTTCACTTTCACCGGCTTCCCATCCGGACGACCTATGGGCGCAAGGCCCTGCCAGACGATTCCGGGCGTCCTGTCCTGGCCTGTGTGATCGATGGAGCCGACACTCATCTCCCAATCGGGAACATGGGTTGGGTCTGCTAGGAATTCCCACACCTTCTCCATCGGTGCAGGAACGAACGTCTCCGTCGACCCTGACACCCACCCCTTCACCTTTGCCGGTTTAGGCGCAGTTCTCCCCGCGGGGAAGTCGGACTGGTCAAGATGTCCGAGCACATCGAGGGGGGTCGTGCCTAGGCGGTCAAGGATGTCGGCGATCAGACCGCTCGGCTCTGCGACGAGCTCTCGGAGGACTGCGGCGGCGTCGCCATTCTTGTCTTTGCCACCGGAGCGGGCGATGAGGTCAGAAGCACGCTTGGCCCAGTCATACCCGCCCGTCTCATGAAACACGATTCGTCCGGCCTCGGGGAAAGACGCTTCGATACCAAGTGATGCCAGCTGGGCCGCACGCTGTTCCTCGACAGCGCGGCGACCGGCATCAAGGTCGATCCCCATGCCACGAAGTGCTCGTCCAGCGGATTGGTCATTGATGACGAGAGCGAGGAACAGGTGCTCAATGTCCGCTTCGCGAAGCCCGAGCCGGGAAGCTTCCTCCATGGCGGCAAGCGAGAGGGATTGACTGGTCTGAGCGACGCGAACAAACTTGCTCATGCGTTCCTCCTGAGGAGCGGGATCGTAGGGTCGACGCGTTTAGAGTGCTTCTTGTGAACGGCCTGCCGGGTCACCCCAAGCGCGTCCCCTGTCTGTCAGCATTGGGTGAGACACCGCCACTTTTCCCACTGACTCCTTAAGGGCGAGATTTGGAAACCGATTCCCTGTGAGCACCGCACT
>NZ_JADOUT010000015.1:0-84747 GCF_015752345.1 Arthrobacter sp. CAN_A212 | reverse complement strand
CCCCGTCACGCAATTCCAAAGCCCTCGCCAGATAAACCATGGATCAAGTCTGACAAAGATCAGACACAAAGGAACCAACGACACGCTACACTAGGCGGGGAGACTGAAGAACAGTTCGGTTGCGGTGGCCAGACGGTGGGGGTCCAGCGGTGAGCACAGTTCCCGGGCCGAATGCATTGAGAGCAGGGGCGTGCCGACGTCGATGGTCCGGATCCCCAACCGGGTGGCGGTCAGTGGGCCAATGGTCGACCCGCACGGCATCACGTTGTTCGAAACGAACTCCTGGTAGGGCACCTCCGCGTCCCGGCACAGTCGCGCCCAGTAGGCGGCACCGGGGGCGTCGGTGGTGTAGCGCTGATTGGCGTTGATCTTCAGCAACGGCCCGCCGCCGAGGATAGGACGGTTGGCTGGATCATGGCGTTCGGCGTAGTTGGGGTGCACCGCGTGACCGGCGTCGGCCGAGACGCAGAACGATGTGGCCAGCGCCCTCCGTCGCTCCTCGGCGTCTGCCCCGAGCCCGCCGGAAATCCGGTGCAGCACGTCCTCGAGGAACGGGCCGCTCGCGCCGGACCGGGAGGCGCTGCCCACTTCCTCGTGATCGAAGGCGGCCAGCACAGCGATCGGCCCGCCGGCAGACGCCGTCGCGCCGGCGGCAATCAGCGCCATCAGGCCAGCGTGTACCGAGGAAAGGTTGTCCAACCGGCCAGCGGCGAAGAACGCGTCGTCCGCACCGAAGATACTGCCGGGCTGGGTATCGGCGACGACGACGTCGTACCCGCCAACGTCGTCGGCAGCAATGCCCGCGGTGTCGGCCAGGAGTTCCAGAAGGTCAGCGTCACGCGGGTCGCCCACCCCCCAGACGGGGTTCATGTGCTGCTGCTTGTCCAGGGTGAGCCCGTCATTGACCGCGCGGTCCAAGTGGATTGCCAGCTGGGGGAAGCGCAGCAGGGGTGGGGTAGAGACGAGGTGCTCGGCCCCGTCGTGGGTGACCAGTCGGCCGGCGAGTGCCAACTCCCGGTCGAGCCAGGAGTTGAGTAGGGGGCCACCGTAAACTTCGACGCCGGCCTGCAGCCAGCCGTGCCGCCCCGTGGTGGGCTTGGGTTTGAGCTTGAACCCCGGTGAGTCGGTGTGGGCGCCAAGGATGTGGAACCCGGTCACAGCGGTCGCGTCCGCCGGGGTGACCCAGGCGATCAGTGCACCGTCGCGCACCACCAGATATTTACCGGCCTGCGCGGTCCAGGCCTCGGCTTCCTCCAAGCGCACGAACCCCGCGGCCTCCAGCCGGGCGGCGCCCTCGGCCGCGGCATGAAAACTCGACGGAGAGGCACCGATGTAGGCACCGAGATCAGTAATGTGCTGAAGGGCAGTCATGGACCCGAGCCTACCAAGGCTCAGTAATCCAACCCCTGGCTCGGAACCACCAGGCCCGACTCATAGGCGTACACGACGGCCTGTACCCGGTCCCGGAGGTGCAGCTTGGTGAAGATCCGCCGGACGTGAGTCTTCACGGTGGCCTCGGAGAGGAAGAACTTCTGGGCGAGCTCCGCGTTGGAGAGCCCCTCGGCGATCGCCCCGAGCACTTCACGTTCCCGCGGGGTCAGGTCGTCCAACAGCGGGTCGGGTGCCGGACGTGCCGCGTGCGGAGGCAGGGACCGGACATAGGTTTCCAGCAGGCGGCGCGTCACCCGCGGGGCCACCACGGCGTCCCCACTGGCAACCACCCGCACGGCGTGCACCAGTTCATCGGGGCCAACATCCTTGAGCAGGAACGCCGAGGCGCCGGCCTGGAGGCCGGCAAACGCGTACTCGTCGAGGTCGAAGGTGGTGAGGATGATGATGCGGGAACAAGAGCCCGATCCGGTGATCAGGCGGGTCGCTTCGATCCCATCCATGATCGGCATCCTGACATCCATCAGGACGACGTCGGGTTTCAGCGCGGCGGCCATCCGCACCCCCTCCGCCCCGTTGGAGGCTTCCCCGACAATGACGAGGCCGTCCTCTCCTTCCAGGATGAGACGGAATCCCATCCGCAGCAGCGGCTGATCATCCACCAGCAGCACCCGAAGGGTGCCGCTGGTGTCCCGGTGACCGTCTGTGATGATGTGTTCAGGTGCTTCTGACACTGTCTGCTTCCCTGCTCGTGGGTTCCCGGTCCTCCGGGATGATCAGTCGCGCATCAACGATCCAGCCGCCGTCGGCGCCGGGTCCGCAGTCAACGGTGCCCGAGTAGATCGACGCGCGCTCCTGCATCCCGGTGATCCCCTGGCCGGTGCCCACCGACATCACGGCCCCCATGCCACCCCAGCCGTCGTCAGTGATCCTTACCCTCACCAGCGTGCCGGTCCGGGAAATGGCAACGTTGACGATGGTGACGCCTTTCCCGTAGCGCAGCACATTGGTCAGGGACTCCTGAATGATCCGGTAGACGGTCAACTGGAAGGTCGGATTTTCGGGCAGCCCGGGCCCTGATAGCCCCAACCGGATGGGCAGCCCCGCCGCCCGGAACCCGTCGAGCAGGGTGGCGAGGGAACCTGCGGCTGGCAAGGGTTCCCGGGGTGCCGAATCGGGGCCGGCCCGCAGGACACCCAGCACCCTGCGCATATCGGCGAGGGCGGTCCGGCCGCTGGCCGACAGTTCGTCAAGAACCTCGCGGGCGCGGTCCTGGTCGCGCTTCATCACGACGGCGGCCCCGTCGGAGAGGGCGATCATCACTGACAGGGAGTGCGCCACGACGTCGTGCATCTCCCGGGCAATGCGGTTGCGCTCGGTGGCGGATGCCAGTTCGGCGTTGCGGATAGCCCAGTCTCGGAGCGCTATTTCATGTTCCCGATCCTTGCGGGTGGTAACCCCAAATCCGATTGCAAGGAAATACCACATGAGGACAAAGCCGGTCACGATCCAGATGAGGTATGGCGCCTCGTCGACAAACAGGGCGTCGACAAACCAGAGGGGAGTGATCGTCAGCAGTGCTGCTCCGGCCAGCGCCCAGAGGGCGCTGCGGAATGGATGCCTGACGGCCACAGCGTACAGGGCAAACCAGACACCGAACCCAACACTTGCCTCACCGTCGGAGGCCATGAGGCTCATCCATTCGAGCCCCATCAAAATGCCCAGGACAATCAGCGGGCGGTCCCTGCGCCACAAGAGGACGACCCCTGCTGCAACGACGGGGATCAAGGCCAGCCATCGATCGGCCACCACTGTTCCGACGATCGCCTGTGGCAGGCTGGCGGCGAGGTAAAGGACCACCACCAGCGCGTCGGTGACCCGCGGGTGGCTCCGGAAATAGCGTCTGAATGGACCTAGCCGTCGTGCATTGAGCTCAGTGAAGGAGGCGGCGGCCGTTCGCTCCGTCGCCCCCTCCACCAAGACTTTTTCACTCATTGAGTGAGCTTATCGGTCGGTCGTGGGCCCGCTGGTTACACGTCCCGCCGCTTGGTGACCACCAGGGAAACCACCAGGAGCACCAGGGCCCAGCCGCCGAGAACGAGGGCACCCTGCCACTGGTTCAGGGCTCCGTCGGCAATGGTGATCGCTATCATCTGCTCGCCGGCGCTGCTGGGAAGGAAGCGGGCGGCGTCGGGAATCCAGTCGGCGATCCCGGCCAGCAATGTGGCAACCAGGATTGGCAGGATCAGCAGTAGGCCGATCGCGGTGACCACGCCTCCAGCAGTGTTGCGGAGCAGGGTGCCGATCGACATCGCGATGATGGCCATCAGGGCGAGCACCGAACCGGTGTTGATGATGTGCATCAACACACCCTCGTCACCGAGTCCGAACTCGAGTTCTGACGGGGACAGGATCGGCTGGGCGATGAGATAGCTGACCAGGGCTGAACCGGCACCAACAACGAAGGCGACCACCGCAAACACGGCCTGCTTGGCCAGAAGGGCTGGGATACGTTTTGGCACCGCCACCATGGTGGACCGGATCATCCCGGTGCCCCATTCTGACGCGATCAGGACAACTCCGAGCGACGCAATCAGCAATTGGCCAAAGATCAGACCGGAGCCGGGGATGGTGTTGGTGATTGACGTCGCGTCCGGGGCGCCCTGCATCTGGGCTGCCATCTCCGGGTCTCCCTGCAGATCAAGCAAAACTGTCGTCTGCCAGGCAAAGAGGGCTGCCAGGCCAATCATCACGATCACCGTGATGGACAGCATGATGACGGTGGATGGGACCGTGACCAGTTTGATCCATTCCGACTTCAGGATCCGCGTGAAATTCACGCCCGTCCCACTGGTGGTACTGCGGGTGGGGGTTGCGACTGCTGTATGAGACATGGCTATTTTCCTTCCCCGACCCTGGCGGCCTGGGTTGCCTGCGGGAGGTCAGCCGAGTGGTACTCAACTGAATCGTTGGTGAGCTGCATGTAGGCCTCTTCGAGGGATGCCTGCAACGGTGTGAGCTCGTAGACCAGCACCCGGTTATCCAGGGCGGTCCGAGCGATGCGGTGGGAGTCCGCGCCGGTGATTTCGAGCATTTCAGGTTCCAGTTGCTTCGAAGTGACGCCGTCGCCGGCCAGCGCACGGATCAGATCGCCCGGGTTGTCGGTGCGGACCCGGGTACGGGACTGTCCCTGGCCCGAGAGGATCTGTTCAATGGGGGCGTCGGCGATGATTCGGCCGCGCCCGATCACGATCAGATGGTCGGCGGTCAATGCCATTTCCGACATCAGGTGTGAGGACAGGAATACCGTCCTTCCTTCGGAGGCGAGACCCTTCGCGAGGTGGCGAACCCACTGCACACCCTCGGGGTCCAGCCCGTTGACCGGCTCATCGAGGATCACGGTGTGAGGGTCGCCCAGGAGGGCGCAGGCGATGCCGAGGCGCTGCCCCATGCCGAGGGAGAAACCGCCGACCCGCTTCTTCGCGACCGGACCGAGTCCGGTCATTTCGATGACCTCTTTGACCCTGGAGTTGGGGATGCCGTGCGTCGCGGCCATGGCCCGGAGGTGGTTGTAGGCGCTGCGTTTGGTGTGGACGGCTTTCGCGTCGAGGAGGGCTCCCACTTCACGCAACGGCGCGCGGTGTTCGGCGTAGCGCCTGCCGTTGACGGTGACGTTGCCGGCCGTGGGGTTGTCCAGCCCGACGATCATGCGCATGGTGGTGGACTTCCCGGCACCGTTGGGGCCGAGGAACCCGGTCACCTTGCCGGGGTGGACAGTGAACGAAACGTTGTCCACTGCTGTCTTGGAGCCATAGCGCTTTGCCAGGCCGTGTGCCTCAATCATGGCTGCGTCCTTAATATTGCTTCGGTTGCCCGGTCAATACTGGGCCTGCCTCAAGCCTACGGAGGTTGGCGTCCGGGCTCGCCGCCCCTTGGGATGATGTTTGATTCCGCCGGGTACACCTTTTGGATGAGTCCCGCGCCTGGTCCCCGACGCAGAAACGGCCCTCAGGGCCAGGCTCGCCGGTTGCAACCGGCCACCCTGACCCTTTGGGCCGCTTCTGTGTGCTCGCGGGGCTAGCGCGAGCTGATGGACTCGAACTTCCTGATGCACAGTGGAACGAAGATCAGCAGCATCAGGACAATACCGATGAAGATCGTGATGAACGGATTCTGCAGGGTCCACGCGGTGGGCTCCGGGAAGTCCGGGTTGGTGTTCCCGAACAGCTGCCGGGCCGACTCGACCAGGGCGGAGACCGGGTTCCATTCCGCGATGTTCTTCAGCACCTCGGGCATGGTGTGGATGGGGACGAAGGCGTTCGAGATGAAGGTGAGGGGGAACAAGATCATGAAGGACGCGTTGTTGATGACCTCGGGGCTCCTGACGCTCATTCCCAGCAGGGCCATCACCCAGCTGAACGAGTAGCTGAACAGCAGCAGGATGGCGACACCTCCCAGGAAACCCCACACCGACGTGGTGACCCGCCAGCCCACAATCCAGCCGGTGCCCATCATGATCAGCATCGAAATGCTGTTGATGACGAGGTCGCCGTTGGTGCGGCCGATCAGCACCGCCGCCGGGCTCATCGGCAAGGTACGGAACCGGTCAATGATGCCGTCCTTGAGGTCCTGTGCCATCGCGGCGCCGGAAAAGGTGGATCCGAAAATGACCGTCTGCGCGAAAATGCCAGCCATCAGGAAGTTGGTGTAGTCGGAGACGTTCATCGCTCCGCCGTAGACCTGGCTGAACAGCAACACGAACATGATCGGCTGCAGGATGGTGAAGACCAGGATCTCCGGTACCCGCTTGATCTTGATCAGGTTGCGGCGGGTAGCGATCCACCCGTCCGAGAGCAGCTGTCCCGCCGGCGTACCGACGCTCTCATAGGTGGTCTGCTTGGTGAGGACACTCATTTGGCTTTCTCCATCTCGGAATTCTCGGCGTCCTGCTCGTTCTCGGCGGTGTGACCGGTCAGTTTGAGGAACACGTCGTCAAGGGTGGGCCGGCGCATGCCGGCGTCGTGCAACCCCACTCCCGCCTGTCCAAGATCCGCCAGGATGTATTGCAGGGCACGCGGCCCCTCGGTGACGGCCACCTCAACACTGCGCCGATCAGCCGAAACCCTGGCTTCGCCTTCACCGTGGCGGGCGAGGATCTCGCGGGCAGAGCCGGCGTCGGCCTCGTCAACCAGCGCCACCACCACGCGGTGCCCACCAATCCGGGCCTTCAGCTGGTCGGACGTGCCCTCGGCGATCACCTTTCCGCCGTCGATCACGGCGATGTCGTCGGCCAGATGGTCGGCCTCCTCCAGGTACTGGGTGGTGAGCAAAAGGGTGGTGCCGTCGCTGACCAGGTTCTTGATGATCTCCCAGAGGGCCAACCGGCTCCGTGGGTCGAGTCCGGTGGTGGGCTCATCCAGGAAGAGAATCTTCGGGTTGATCACCAGTGCCCCCGCAAGGTCGATCCGCCGGCGCATACCGCCGGAGAAACCCTTCACCGGACGGTTCCCGGCCTCGGTGAGCTCAAACTGGTCGATCAGTTCCTGGGCGCGACGCCTCGCGGTTTTGGCGCCCAGGTGGTACAGCCGTCCCACCATTTCCAGATTCTCAAACCCGGTCAGGTTTTCGTCAACCGCGGCGTACTGTCCGGATGCCCCGATAATCCGTCGGGCCGCCCGGGGGTTGGCGAGCACGTCGATGCCATCGACAAATGCGGTGCCCTCGGTGGGCTGGATCAGCGTAGTCAAGACCTTCACAACGGTGGTCTTGCCTGCACCGTTGGGACCGAGCAGCGCCTTGACGGTGCCCTGGGGCACCAGCAGGTCCAACCCGTCCAGCGCGTGGACGGGGCCGCTCTTCGATTTGTAGGTCTTCTTCAGACCCCTGGCCTCAATGATTGTCATCGTCCAAGCTTAGGGTTTAAGCGTCCGGACAAGTACTCATTCAGGACAGCTTTTGACCTCGTGCAAATCGGAGGAGGACATTCTTAACATAACGACTGTCAGGGAACGGGTGTGGCCGGCCGGTCGGCGTTATTCTGGCGTTCGGCGGCGGCCGGTGCCACCAGGAAGGAGGCGAGCACCGCAACACCCACCACCAGCAGGGCATTGCGGATTCCGACCTGGTCCCCCAGAAACCCGAGCAGGGGTGGGCCGGCCAGGAACGCCGTGTACCCGATGGTCGAAACCACCGACACCCGGGCCGCGGCGTGGCGGGGTTCGTCAGCCGCGGCGGACATTCCCATGGGGAAGCCAAGGGCCGCGCCGGCACCCCAGAGCACCGCACCGACGCCGGCGAGCGGCACAGTGGGAGCGAACACGAAGATCAGCAGGCCCACCAGGGAAGACCCGAGGCTGACCTGCAGCACCCGCACCCGGCCGTACCGGTCGATCAGCCCGCCGCCGACAAACCGGAACAGGGTCATCGCCGCGACGAAGACCCCGAACATGACCGCGCCCGTGGCCTCGCTGGACTCCAGCCCGTCCACGGTGGCCTTGGCCACCCAGTCGTTCGCGGCGCCCTCGGTCAATCCGGCGCCAAGAACCACCAGCCCGATCAGCAGTGTCCGCGGCTCCAGCCAGGCGGCGAAGCGGCCAGGCTGAGGAGCGTCAGGGTGGGAATCGGCGTGGGAAATCTCCGGCAGGAAGTAGCGGGGCACCCACAGGGACACCAGGATCACGACGGAGGCGACGCCCAGCAGGTGGTAGGACAGGTCGACGCCGAGCGCTGACAGCCCAGCACCCACCATTGCACCCGCGAAAGCTCCACCGCTGAACGCTGCATGGAACTTGGGCATGATGGTACGGCGGAGGCGGTGCTCGACGTCGGCTCCCTCGATGTTCTGGGCGACATCCCACAGGGCCACGCCGACGCCGAACAGGAACAGTCCGAGCGCGGTAAGCGGGACCGACGCCGTCGCCAATCCGCCGGCGATGGTCACGGCGGCGATTGCTGACGCCACCCCGCCGATCCGGACCGTGTTCGCAACCCCTACGCGACCGGCGATACTTCCTGCCAGCGGCAGCGCGAGCACCGAACCGGCGGCCGCCGCCAACAGGAGGGAACCGGTTTGGCCGTCGCTGAGACCGAGCGTTGAGGACGCGGCAGGGATGCGGGCGGCCCAGCTGGCAAAGACCAGACCGTTCAGGCCGAAAACGGCGAAGGTAGCCCACATTGCTGGTGTCACATTGGTTTGCACCTGTAAACCGTATGCGCAATTGTTCGGGACGGTCTACACGCACCGACGTAGGCTGGGACACATGTCGACCGACCCCAGCACCCACACACCGCCGGACGGCCCCGGGACCGAACTCTTCAAGGATGGAACCCTTTCCGGCGAGGGCTCCTATGGCAACGGAATGCGGCAGGGTCCGTGGCGGTTTTACTTCAGGACAGGCCAGCTGAAAGCGGAGGGCTTATACCGGGACGGCGAACCGGACGGGTACTGGGAATGGCAGCGCGACGGCGGCGGGTTCCTGCAGCACGGCGCGTTCGTCGACGGGGTTCAGGACGGCGAGTGGCAGCGCTATCACAGCACCGGCGCCATACTCGATCACGGGTGGTACAGCAAAGGCAAGAAGACCGGCGAATGGGTAACCTACGGCCCTGATGGGGTCGAGACCAGGAGGAAGATGTACCGCTAGGTCTGCGGGCCGCCGTCAGCGGCTCCGCTGCACCCGCCCCTCATCCCAGACCGGTTCCTCCGACTCGTACACCTTGCCGTCCGAGCCGAAAACCATGAACCGGTCAAAGCTGCGGGCAAACCACCGGTCGTGGGTGACCGCGAGGACAGTGCCCTCGAAAGCATCGATTGCCTTCTCCAGCGCCTCTGCTGAATGCAGGTCGAGGTTGTCGGTGGGCTCGTCAAGCAGCAACAGCGTGGCGCCGGATAGTTCCAGCAGCAGGATCTGCAGCCGAGCCTGCTGACCGCCCGACAGGGAGTCATACAATTGCTCCGCCTGACCGGCCAGGCCGTACCTGTCCAGGACGCCGGAGGCCGCTTCCCGCGGCAGGCCCGAACGATGATCGTCGCCGCGGTGCAGGATATCCAGGAGGGTCCGGCCCAGAAGGTCGGGGCGGACATGGGTCTGGGCGAAGAAGCCGGGCCTGATCCTGGCACCGAGCTTCACGGTTCCCTCGTGCGGCACCGGTGCAATGCTGACCTCGGACACCGGCTCGTGTTCCTTCTCCGGATCGGTGCCACCGCTGGCCAGGAGTCGCAGGAAATGGGACTTGCCCGAGCCATTGGCGCCGAGCACCCCCACCCGGTCACCGAACCAGATTTCGGTGCTGAACGGCTTCATCAGCCCGGTCAGTTCCAGCTTCTGGGCGACCACCGCCCGTTTCGCGGTCCGGCCGCCCTTGAGCCGCATGGAGACGTTCTGCTCAAGGGGGATCGCTTCCGGCGGGCCGGCCTCAAGGAACTTCGCCAACCGGGTCTGGGCTGCGTGGTAGCGGTTGGCCATGTCGGACCGGAACGCCGCCTTGTTCTTGTACATGTTGACGAGTTCCTTGAGCTTGAGATGCTCCTCGTCCCACCGGCGGCGGAGTTCCTCGAACCTGAGGTTCCGGTCGGTGCGGGCCTGCAGGTAGGTTTCGAAGCCACCGCCGTGGATCCAGCTGGACGCCCCGAGTGCTCCCGGTTCAAGGGTGATGATGCGGGTGGCGGCGTTGGCCAGCAGTTCCCGGTCGTGGCTGACGAACAGCACTGACTTCTTCGACTCGTTCAGCTTCGCCTCAAGCCAGCGTTTGCCGGGCACGTCGAGGTAGTTGTCGGGTTCGTCGAGGAGCAGCAGTTCATCCGGCCCGGAGAAGAGGGCCTCCAGCACCAACCGTTTCTGCTCACCACCCGACAACGACGACGACGCACGGTACTGCGCCCGCGCGTAGGGCACCCCGAGCGCGGCCATCGTCACTTCGTCCCACGTGGTTTCCAGCTCATAACCGCCGGCATCGCCCCACTCAGTGATGGCGTGCGCGTACCGCATCTGGGTGGGTTCGTCGTCGTTCTCCATCATGGCCAGCTCGGCGTCGTCGACGGCCTGGGCCGCTTTGGCGAGCGCGGGCGGCGCAGCGGAGACCAGGAGGTCCCGGACCGTCGTCTCGTCCCTCACCTGGCCAACGAACTGGCGCATGATGCCCATGTTGCCTGAACGGGTGACGGCGCCCTCGTCGGCGGTGACATCCCCGGCGATGATGCGCAGCAGGGTGGTCTTGCCGGTGCCGTTCGGGCCGATCAGCGCTGTCTTGTGCCCGTCACCGACCTTGAAACTGACGGCGTTCAGCAGCTGCCGGCCGTCGGACAGGAAGTAGTCAATGTTGGAAACGTCTAGATGAGCCACGGCTCAAGTCTGTCATCAGGGGGCAAACCCGGCCTCCAACACCCCTATGGCAAGATGAACCGGTGACCACAGCAGCTTCGCCGGGTACCCCGCAGCGGGTGCTCTTCTACGGCGTCACCGGATCGGGGAAGTCCACCGCCGCACACCGCTACGCGGGCGCAACGGGAACCGCGAATCCGTGCGCAGGGCGATCGCCCGGGATTCCATCCTCGTCTGGCACTTCAAGAGCTTCCCTCGAAAACGGGCGCGCATCCAGCGTCTGATTGACGACGGCGTTCCGGTGCTCCGGTTCACCCGGCCACGGGATCTGGATCGCTGGCTCCGAAGCGTTGAGGCCGCCTGAGCTGCTTTCTCGCCCCGTTGTAACACTAGTGATTGGGAGTTGCCAATCACTAGTGTTACTCTCCAGTAATGGAAATGGTGAGCAAGACCTACATCAACTTTGCGAGCGTCCTCGATTCGAAGACCCGCGCCCAGAACCTCATGACTTCCGGCATGCCCTTCATCTACCCACACCTGGCCAGCATGCCCGATGCACACCTTGGCCTCGGCGCGGCGGTCGGTTCGGTGATCCCAACCATCGGAGCCATTATCCCGGCCGCCGTCGGCGTGGACATCGGCTGCGGCATGATCGCCGTCCGGACCCAGTTCAGCCACGGTGACCTTGGGGAGCTGGACCGCAAGACGCTGCGCAGGGCCATCGAGCGCAGCATCCCCCTCTCCGCTGGCAATAACAACACCTCAATCGTGGCGACCGCCGCACCGCGGATCGAGCAGCTCAGCGCCGAGGCAGACAGCGCGGGATTCGACCCGGCCACCTACGTGACAAAGTGGGCCCTGCAGCTGGGTACCCTCGGGTCGGGCAACCATTTCATCGAGGTGAGCGTCGACGAGAACGACGACGTCTGGCTGTTCCTGCACAGCGGCTCGCGCGGCGTGGGGAACAAGATCGCCCAGCACCACATCCGGGTTGCCCTTGAGCAGTGCCGGAAAAGGTTCATCAAGCTCCCCCACGATGACCTCGCCTACCTGGTGGAGGGCGATCCGGAGTTCCAGGAGTACATTGACCAGCTGCGGTGGGCCCAGAACTTCGCCCTCCTCAACCGCGAGGAAATGATGGACCGCGTGGTGGCCTGCTTTGCCGCCTGGACGGGCGACGTGGTGCGGGAGCAAGAGCGGATCAACTGCCATCACAACTACACCGCACGGGAGCGCCACTACGGCAAAGACGTATGGCTGAGCCGGAAGGGTGCCATCGAGGCGTCCACCGGGAAGGCTGGCCTGATTCCGGGGTCGATGGGGACCGCCTCCTACGTCGTGGAGGGCCTGGGCTTTGCGCCGTCGTTAAACTCGGCGCCGCACGGCGCGGGCCGGGAATACAGTCGGTCCGCGGCGCGCAGGACGTTCACGCACGAGCAGCTCCGGACCGCCATGTCGGGGATTGAGTACCGCGACACCGCTGCGTTCATCGACGAAATCCCCGCCGCGTACAAGGACATCGATGTGGTGATGGCGGACGCCGCCAACATGGTCAGTATCCGCCATACGCTTCGCCAGATCGTCAATGTGAAGGGCGACTAGGACATTACCGGCCCCGGGGGTCAGGATTGCCGCTAGCAACCGGCAATCCTGATCCTTGGGGCAGTTTTTACGCTGAGCCAGTGCCGAAGGTGCGGGCGACCGACTGAACATCGTTGAAGCTGTACACGTGGAGGCCAGCGAACCCGCCCGAGTCCCCGACGGAGCGCATCAGGGGTGCCGGGTCGTACGACGACGGCGTCAGGACGCTGCGGACCAACGATCCGCCCTGCTCCCCCGACAGGGACCGCTGGGCGAACCGGAGCGACGGGCCCACCCCGATCCGGGCTGCGAGGGAGATCAGACGGGCGCGTCGGACGGCGCCGGGCACTCCGGCCCAGACGGGTAGCGAGACGCCCGCGGCGCGTAACTCCGTCAGGTAAGTGGAAAGCAGGGGTCCGGAGAAGCAGAGTTGGGTGACCGCCCAGGAGCACAGGTCCTGTTTCGCCAGGAGCAGGTCTGTGAGCTCCGGCGGTGACGCGCCGGGCCGACCCTCTGGATAGGCGGCCGCCCCCAGGGCAAACCATCCCCCGCCCAGTGATGCAATGTCGGCCATCAGTGCGCCACTGAAGGCGTAGGGTCCGGCCGCCTCATCGCCGTCACCGGCAATGACGAAGATGTCGCTGACACCCGCCGCCCGCAGCCTGGTGAGGAAGCCGGTGAGCTGCCCGCGCGAGCTGAGGGACCGTGCCGGGAGATGCGGGACCGCCCGATAGCCGAGGTCTGCAAGCCGCACCGCCAGATCGATCGTCTCTTCCGCCCCGTGGTGCGGGAGGCAGGTGATTGTCACGACCGCCGGGGCCGGCAGGTGCTCCCGGAGCGCTTCGACGATCCCGGGAGCCGGAATGATCTCGACCCGAAGTGGCAGGGACCCCGGATGGTCAGCCATGGTTCAGCACTCCACCACGTTCAGGGCAAGCCCGCCCCGGGCGGTTTCCTTGTACTTGTCCATCATGTCCGCCCCGGTGTCCCGCATCGTCTTGATGGCGACGTCGAGGGAGACGTGGTGCTTGCCGTCGCCGCGGACCGCCATCCGGGCGGCGGTGATCGCCTTCATGGCGCCGACGGCGTTCCGCTCGATGCACGGTATCTGCACCAGACCACCAACGGGGTCGCAGGTGAGGCCCAGGTTGTGTTCGATGCCGATCTCGGCGGCGTTCTCCACCTGTTCGGGCGTCCCACCAAGGACCTCGGCGAGCGCACCGGCCGCCATTGCGCACGCGGATCCCACCTCGCCCTGGCAGCCCACCTCCGCTCCCGAGATGGAAGCGTTCTGTTTGAACAACCCGCCCACAGCGGTCGCCGCGAGGAGGAACCGGACGACGCCGTCGTCGTCGGCTCCTGGAACGAAGTCGACGTAATACTTCAGTACCGCGGGAATGATGCCTGCGGCACCGTTGGTCGGCGCCGTCACGACCCGGCCACCGGCTGCGTTCTCCTCGTTCACGGCGAGCGCAAACAGGGTCACCCATTCCATGGTGCTCAGCTTGTCGTTGGGGTCCTCGGCCTTCTGCTGCAGCCGCAGCTGGGTGGCGGCACGGCGCCGCACTTCCAGGCCGCCCGGCAGGATCCCGTCGGTGGTGGACCCGCGGCGGATGGTGTCTTGCATGACATCCCAGATTTCCAGCAATCCGGCGCGCACGTCGGCGTCAGAGCGCCACGACAGTTCGTTAGCCATCACAATTTCGGAAAAGGACTTCCCGGTGGCAGCGCAAATTTCGAGCAGCTGCGCCCCCGTGTTGAAGGGATGCTGCACCGGTACTGTCGCTTCGGCTGCTGGGTCGGCCCCGATCTGATCCTCGTCGAGGATGAAGCCGCCCCCCACTGAGAAGTAATCCCTCGCCAGGAGTTCGGCGCCATCGGCGTCGTAGGCGTGAAACCGCATGCCGTTGGTATGGAAGTCGAGCCGCTTCCGCCGGTGCATGATCAGGTCGACGTCCGGATCGAAATCGATCTCGCGGTGGCCGGCGAACCGCAGGCGGCGGGTCTGAGCCACCTCATCGACGCGGGGCCCGGCCGCTACGGGGTCTACCAGGTGCGGTTGCTCGCCCTCCAGCCCCAGGATGACCGCCTTGATAGTGCCGTGGCCGTGGCCGGTCACCCCGAGTGAGCCGAACAGTTCCACCTCCACCCGGTGCACTGAGTCGACCAGTCCCCGGTGCGCCACCAGTTCGGTATACAGGAATGCCGCCTTCATCGGCCCCCCGGTGTGGGAGCTGGAAGGGCCGATCCCTATTTTGAACAGGTCAAACGCACTGATGGGCATGGGGTTCCTTAACTGTGGTTCTGGGTGCCCGCACCGAGTGGCACGACATCGGCGTACAGCGGGTGCTCTGCGGCGAGTGCTTCCACCCGCTGGGCCAGCGGGGTGAGGTCGGCGTCGGCCGGTGCGATCAGTGCTTCGGCGATGATGTCCGCCACCCGGGTGAACGCCGCTGCTTCGAACCCCCGGCTGGCGAGCGCTGGCGTGCCGATGCGCAGTCCCGAGGTGACCATCGGGGGACGAGGATCGAACGGCACGGCGTTGCGGTTGACGGTGATGTCGATCTGCGCCAGCCGATCCTCCGCCTGCTGTCCATCCAGGTCGCAGTCCCGCAGGTCGACCAGCACCAGGTGCACATCGGTGCCTCCGCTGACTACCGAGATCCCGCGCTGGGCGACGTCCGGCTGGGCGAGCCGATCGGCGAGGATCCGTGCGCCCTCAAGCACACGTTCCTGGCGTTCCCGGAATTCAGCCGAGGCCGCGATCCTGAAGGCCACTGCCTTGCCTGCGATCACGTGCTCCAGCGGTCCACCCTGCTGGCCCGGGAATACCGCCGAGTTAATCTTCTTAGCGATGTCGGCGTCGTTGCTGAGAATGATGCCACCCCGGGGACCGGCGAGGGTCTTGTGCGTGGTGGAGGTGGTGACGTGGGCATGCTGCACGGGGCTGGGATGCAGCCCGGCGGCTACCAGACCGGCGAAATGGGCCATGTCGACCATCAGATAGGCGCCCACCTCGTCGGCGATACTGCGGAACCGGGCAAAGTCGAGCTGCCGTGCGTAGGCGGACCATCCAGCCACGATCAGCTGTGGCTTGTGCTCGCGCGCCAGCCGTTCGACGTCGTCCATGTCCACCCGGTGGTCATCGGGACGCACCTGGTAGGGCACCACGTTGTACAGACGGCCGGAGAAATTGATCCGCATACCGTGGGTCAGGTGGCCACCGTGGGCGAGGTTCAGGCCCATGATGGTGTCGCCCGGTTTGATCAACGCGTGCATGACGGCGGCATTGGCCTGCGCGCCGGAGTGTGGCTGAACGTTCGCGTACCCGGCTCCGAAAAGGTCCTTGACGCGGTCGATTGCCAGCTGTTCCAGCACATCGACGTGCTCGCACCCACCGTAGTAGCGGCGTCCGGGATAGCCTTCGGCGTATTTGTTGGTCAGCACCGAACCCTGCGCCTGCATGACTGCCACCGGAGTGTGGTTCTCCGAGGCGATCATTTCCAGGCCGTTGCGCTGCCGGTTCAGTTCGGCGTCGATTCCGCGCGCAACCTCGGGGTCAAGGTCGGCCAGTGCCGCGTTCAGGTGTCCCACGGTGGTCAGCCCGGTGTCGGCGCTCATGCGTCGATGCCGTTCTTCTGGGCATATTCCTCGGCCGTGAGGAGCGGGCCCTCGCTGGCGACATCCACCTTGAACAGCCAACCGGCACCGTAGGGATCCTCGTTCAGGATCCCGGGGTTGTCGATGGCTTCCTGGTTGATCTCGGTCACCACCCCTGTCACCGGGGCGTAGAGATCGGACACCGATTTGGTCGACTCGACCTCACCGCAACTCTCGCCGGCGGTGACGGCGTCGCCCACGTCCGGAAGGCTGACATAGACGACGTCGCCCAGCGCGTCGGTGGCGATGGCGGAGACGCCGATGGTGGCTGGACCGGTCTCTGCGGTGTCGATCCATTCATGCTCGGCTGAGTAGCGGAGAGCTGACTTAATGATGCTCACGTGGGTATATGCCTTTCGGGTTATGTAGGATCGGCTACTTTTGACGGCGGTAGAAGGGCGTCGCAACCACGGTGAATGGCTCGGGCTTCCCCCGGAGGTCCACCTGGACCTCGGTGCCCGGCTCAGCCAGCGCGGCGTTCACATAGGCCATCGCCACGGGGTAGCCGAGGGTGGGGCTGGGAAGCCCGGACGTGACCGTTCCGACGACTGCTCCGTCGACAACGACGTTGTATCCGGCGCGAGCCGACCGTCGACCACCGCCCTGCAGACCGACCAGCTTCCGCTCCAGCGTGGCCTCCTTGAGGGGCTCCAGCACCGACCGGCCAACGAAATTGTCGGCCTTCTTGAGACTGACTACCCCACCGAGGCCCGCCTCGAAGGGGTTGGTATCCAACCCCAGCTCGTTCCCGTAGAGGGGCATTCCGGCCTCGAGGCGCAGCGAGTCGCGTGACGCGAGTCCGCAGGGGGCGAGCTGGTGCTGCGCGCCTGCCGCGGCGACGGCTTTCCAGAGCTGGACCGCCTCGGCGTTGCCGATGAACAGCTCAAAGCCGTCCTCGCCCGTGTAACCGGTGCGGGCCAGGAGAACCTGCAGCCCCGCCAGTTCCACCTCGACGGCTGCGTAGTACTTCAGCTCGGTAATGAGCTGGCGTGAGGAGTCCGCGGCGATGTCGAGCAGGATCGCCTCGGCTGCGGGGCCCTGGACGGCGATCAGGGCCGTGTTCTCCGACTCGTCGTCCACCGCTACGTCAAAGTTGACCGCCCGCTCCTGCAGGGCTGCGGCAACGGTGTCGGCGTTGCTGGCGTTGGGGACCACGAGGTACCGGTCATCGGCGCGGCGGTAAACGATCAGATCATCAATCACACCGCCGTCCTCGGTGCAGATCAGCGAGTACTTGGCCTTCCCGACGGCGATGGCGGCGAGGTTGCCCACCAGGGCATAGTTCAGAAACTCAGCAGCCTGCGGTCCGGCAACCCAGACCTCACCCATGTGGGAAAGGTCAAAGAGTCCTGCGGCGCGGCGGACGGTGTGGTGTTCTTCGAGCTCGCTGCGGTACTTCAGGGGCATCTGCCACCCGCCGAAGTCGGTGAAACTGGCGCCGAGCACCTCGTGTTCGGCGTACAGGGCTGTCTGCTTGGTCATGGGGGATCCTTCCGGTGGTGCGCTTCCGGTAGTGCGCTGGACTCAACCCGTCCGGCCGGCGGCCGGACGGGGACGGACCTTAGTCTTCGAAGGCCTCGATGGGCGGGCAGGAGCACACCAGGTTACGGTCGCCGTGCGCGCCATCGATCCGTCGGACCGGGGGGAAATACTTGTTGTGCTTAAGCGTGCGCACCGGGTAGGCGGCCAGCTCGCGGGGGTACGCCTGCTCCCAGCTGTCACTGATCAGTGCGAAGGCGGTGTGCGGCGCCTGGCGCAGGGGGCTCTGCTCCAGCGTGTACTTTCCGGCCTGCACCTCGTCGATTTCACCCTTGATGGCGATCATCGCCTCAATGAAACGATCCAGCTCGCCGATATCCTCGGACTCGGTAGGCTCCACCATCAAAGTGCCCGCGACCGGGAAGCTGAGCGTCGGTGCGTGGAATCCGTAGTCGATGAGCCGCTTCGCGACGTCTTCGGCGGTAACCCCGGTGGCAGCGGTCAGGTGCCGCAGGTCGAGGATGCACTCGTGCGCTACCAGGCCCTTCTCCCCCGAGTAGAGCAGGGGGAAGTGCTCGGTGAGGCGGGCCGCGACATAGTTGGCTGCCAGGAGGGCGTGGCCGGTGGCCGAGGTGAGCCCTTCGGCTCCCATCAGCGCGACGTACGCCCAGGAGATGGGCAGTACGCCGGCGGATCCGTACCGCGAAGCAGAGATCGGGACGCCCTCGGCTCCCGCACCCTGTTCCGCTGCGTCTCCGGGCAGGAACGGTGCCAGGTGGGCAGCGACAGCGACCGGGCCGACGCCGGGTCCACCGCCGCCGTGGGGGATGCAGAAGGTCTTGTGAAGATTCAGGTGCGACACGTCGCCACCGAACTCACCTGGCTTCGCGAGGCCCACCAGTGCGTTGAGGTTGGCCCCGTCGATGTAGACCTGGCCGCCGGCGTCGTGCACCTGGCCGCACACCCAGCGGACATCTTCCTCGAACACACCGTGGGTGGATGGGTAGGTGATCATGATCGCCGAGAGCTGCTCGCCGTGCTGCGCGATTTTCGCTGTGAGGTCGTCGTGGTCGATGTTGCCGTTGTCTGCGGTCTTGACCACCACCACCTTCATTCCGGCCAGCACCGCCGATGCGGCGTTGGTGCCGTGGGCCGAGGAGGGGATCAGGCAGATGTTGCGGTCCTGGTCACCACGGGACCGGTGGTAGCCACGGATGGCGAGCAGGCCAGCCAGTTCACCCTGCGACCCTGCGTTGGGCTGAATGGAGACCTTGGCGTACCCGGTGATCTCCGCTAGCTTGTCCTCAAGATCCTCAATCAGCCAGCGCCATCCCTCGGTCTGGTGCTCGGGGGCGAAGGGGTGGATAGTCGCGAACTCCGGCCAGGAGATCGGCTCCATTTCCACTGTTGCGTTCAGCTTCATGGTGCACGATCCCAGCGGGATCATGGTGCGGTCCAGCGCCAGGTCCTTGTCGGAGAGCCGCCGAAGGTAACGCAGGAGCTGCGTTTCGGAGCGGTGGCTGGAGAAGACCGGGTGGGTCAGGTAGGACGAGGTCCGGACCAGATCGGAGGGAAGCTCGGCAGAGCCGGATTCCGGATCCAGGACCTGGCCGACGCCGAAGACACTGGCCAGCGTCGCCAGGTGCTCCTCGGTGGTGGTCTCGTCGCACGAGACGCCCAGGTGGTCCTCGTCGACGAACCGCAGGTTGATGCCCGCCGACTCCGCCTTGGACTGGAAGTCCCGCGCCTTGCCGGGCACGTTCAGCAGCAGCGTGTCGAAGAAGTCGGAGTGGACCACAGTCACGGCACCCGTAAGGGTTGCTGCCAGCGTCGCGGCGTGTCCATGGACCCGCTGGGCGATTGCCCTCAACCCGTCGGGGCCGTGATAGACCGCGTACATGCTGGCGACGATGGCCAGCAGTGCCTGGGCGGTGCAGATGTTGGAGGTGGCCTTCTCGCGCCGGATGTGCTGCTCACGGGTCTGGAGTGCGAGGCGGTAGGCGGGGGCGCCGTCGGCATCCTTGGACACTCCCACCAACCGCCCGGGAAGCATCCGTTCGAGGCCCTTGCGCACCGCCATGTAGGCCGCGTGTGGGCCGCCGAAGAAGAGTGGGACACCGAACCGCTGGGCGGATCCAACGGCAATGTCGGCGTCCTGCTCCCCCGGGGGCGTGATGAGGGTGAGCGCGAGCAGGTCGGCTGCCACCGTGACCAGCGCACCCTTGTCGTGAGCTGCGGTGATGAGCGAGCGGTGGTCGCGGAGGGCGCCTGACGCACCGGGCTGCTGGAGGACGACGCCGTTGATGTCCCCGTCGGGGAGCCCCTGTGCGAGGTCGGCGATCTCCACCTCGAATCCGAGGGCTTCGGCGCGGCCGCGGACGACGGCGATTGTCTGCGGGAGGCAGTCGGCGTCGAGCACGGTCTTGCCCTTGTTCTTTCCGGACCGGCGCATCAACAGGACGGCTTCGGCGACGGCTGAGGCTTCGTCAAGGAGGGAGGCGTTCGCGATGGGCAGGGCGGTGAGCTCCTGGACCATGGTCTGGAAGTTCAGGAGTGCCTCCAGCCGGCCCTGGGAGATTTCCGGCTGGTAAGGGGTGTAGGCGGTGTACCAGGCGGGGGCCTCAAGGACGTTCCGGCGGATCACCGGTGGCGTCACGGTGTCGAAGTAGCCCTGCCCGATCATCTGGACGGCAGTGGTGTTTCTGCCAGCGATTTCGCGCAGCTGGGCCAGAACCTGGGTTTCGCTGAGGGCGGCTGGCAGGTTCAGGGCCTCGGCGGAGCGGATGTTGGCTGGTACCGCAACCTCCACCAGCTTGTCGAGGCTAGGGTAGCCGAGCATGGTGAGCATCTGCGCTGCGTCGGTTGAGCGCGGGCCGATATGGCGGTCGGCGAAGGTCGATTCGGTGAGGGGCTGAGCGGTCATGGGAACTCCCTTGATGGGGTCCGGGCGTAGGCGACTGTCCGGACGATGGTGAGTTCCTCCCCGCTCTGTATGGGACCTGAGAGATTCCGCAGGACTCCATGCCTGCTTGCACCGTCGGTGAGGTGGACCCGAGGGCCCGCCTGCTTTCCAGAGTTGCCTAGCCGCAGCGGTACTGGGCCTGAGAGATTCCTGGGGAGGATTTGCTCCTACGGCGCCTGCCGGAGTGTGGTCTACGGAAGTACTCTCCCGCTGCAGATCGAAGGCTATGAAATTATCGAGAATCGTGACCCAGCTTACTAGGCGGTATGCGTCAGTGCCAAAAGCCGCCGCACGTGTGATTCGGTGAGCAACCCGGACATCCGGGGTGAACATCTCTCTCACCGATGTCCAGGTTGCTCACTAAAGTGCGAAGAAAATAGAAGCAGAGCCTACTTGTCGCCTTTGAAGACGTCCTTGATGTTTTCGCCGGCCTGCTTGGTGTGGGCTGACGCCTGGTCGGCCTGGCCCTCGAGCTTGAGGTCCTGGTTGTCGGTGGCGTCGCCGACGGCTTCCTTGGCCTTGCCGGTCAGCTCTTCGGCCTTGTTCTTTGCCTTGTCAATGAAACTCATGGACATCCTTCTCTCTGGGATAGCTGGTGATAGGCCCGCTCCTGAGAGGTGCCTACAGTTCTAAGACGTTCCAGACCCGAAAACCTCACGGTGATAGTTGGGCTATTTCTTAGCGGCTTCGCCGGAGGGGTCATCCGGTGGGGAAACTGGTGGTCGTTCCGGTGTCCACACCCAGTGCCGGGGCTGCTAGCCCAAATACCTCACGGAGGGCCAGGCGGGCCGCGTGGTATCCCGCCATGCCGTGCACTCCCGGTCCTGGCGGCGTCGATGCGGAACAAAGGTAGACCCCGTCCATCGGTGTCCGCCACGGTGCGGGCGAAAGCACCGGGCGGGCAAGCATCTGGCCCAGGGTCACCGCCCCACCGCCAAAGTCGCCCCCGACATAGTTCGCGTTTGAGGCGGCGAGGTCTGCCGCCGTCGTCGTGAAGGTGCTGATGACGACGTCCCTGAAGCCTGGGGCGAAGCGCTCGATCTGCGCCGTGACGGCCTCGGCCATGTCCCGGGTCGACCCGCTGGGTACGTGGCAGTAGGTCCAGAGAATATGACGTCCGGCCGGGGCCCTCGACGGATCGAACAGGGACGGCTGGGACAGCAGAACGTAGGGGTTCTCCGGGTGGAATCCGGCGGCGACATTGGCCTCGGACGCGGCGATCTCGGCTCGGGTGCCCCCCAGGTGCACCGTTCCGGCGCGGGCCACTTCAGGGTTACTCCAGGGCACCGGAGCGGAAAGGATGAACGACACCTTGCACGCGCCGTCGCCGAACCGGAACCGCTCGAGTGCGCGTTCATACGTCCTCGGCAGCCGGCCGGCAGCGAGCCGGATCAGTGACGGCGGGGCGACATCCAGGAGCACCGTCGGCACGCCGCTGAGCTCGGAGAGCGAATCAATCGTGTGATCGGTGACAATTTTCCCGCCGTGGGCAAGAAGGTCCTGGGCCATCGAATCGGCGATCGACTGCGACCCGCCGAGCGGGATGGGCCAGCCCCCCGCGTGCGCCAGCGCGCCCAGAGCCAGGCCGGCACCGGCCGAGGGCAGGGAGGGCAGGGTGCCCACCGGGTGGGCTGCCACTCCGGTGAAGAGTGCGGCAGCCACATCGGTGCTGAACCGCCGGTTCCACAGGTGGGTGCCCTGATCAAGGGCCGCCAGGCCGAACCGGGCTGTTGCGGCCGGGTGCCGTGGGATCCGGAGCAGGTGGTTGAGGGCGACGTCGAGGGTCCCCTCGATGTTGCGTACGAGCGGCTCCATCAGCCGGCGGTAGGCGGGACCGTCCTGGCCCAGTCCCTCGACGGTCCGGGTCAGGCCACGGAACGCCACCCCCGCCCTGCCGCCGTCGAGCGGGTGGGCGTAGGAGATTTCCGGGACAGCGAACTCGATGCGGCGCTGTAGCTGGAACTCCCTGAAGAACGGGGAGGCGACCGCCATGGGGTGAACGGCGGAACACAGGTCATGCAGATGGTCAGGGGCGAGCTCCTCCGTGCGGGCTCCGCCTCCGATGGTGGGCGCGGCTTCATACAGCGTGACGCTTAGTCCCGCCCGAGCCAGGACCACGGCTGCCGCCAGCCCGTTGGGTCCTGAGCCAACGACCGCGGCGTCAGTCACTGCCGGTCCGGCGGTGCAGCAGTGAGCCGGCCCGGGTCTTCACCGCAGCGAGGACGGAGCGCCCCTTGGCCGGGAGGGTGCGCCGCGCTTTGAAGGCGGTGGCGATGGCCCGGTATCGGACCGGGTTCAGCGGCACGTCGTAGGTGGTGGGAACCTCGACCACGTTCCGGGAGAAGTTCCGCTTGAAGGTGGTGACGTTGATGAGCTGCGGGTAGTTCTCGCTCACGATCCCGGTCAGGCCACAACTGTGGTTTCCGGCCGCCTTCAGTTCCTTGAAAGCGTGCCAGAGCAGCAGATAGGGAGCGAAGATCTTCCGCGCCGCCTGCGTGCTTGCGGCGAAGTAGTAGACCGAGTACCCCCGGTACTCGGTGGTGATGAGCCAGCTGATGGCCTCGCCGTCGAGATAGGCCACCATCAGGCGAAGGTGGTCACCGAGCTGATCGAGAAGTTCCTCGTAGTAGGCCGATTCGAAACTGGCAAAGCCGTCCCGCGCCGCCGTCTCCTCCAGGATGGGGAACAAGTCGTTCCGGAAGACGGTGGACCAGTCGGCACGGTCAATGCTGCGCACATCCACGCCGGACCGTTCTGCACGGCGGATGCTGTTACGGGCATTGGGCCGGAACGCCTTGTAGATATCCGCTTCGCTGGGTGTCAGGTCGACGACGATCTCCCGCTCGTACCAGCCGTGTTCCAGGGGACCGGTCGCTGGATCCTGCAGGTGTTGCACCTGCAGACGGACGTAGAGCGGAGCCACTTCAGGGTCGGCGCGGAACTGCTCCTGGACCGTTCGCAAGAGTCGTGCCTCAGCCTGCGGGGTGCGTTCGGTGAACCAGACGGGACCATTGACAGCCACCAGAGAGTCCCTGAGCCGTCTGGTGCTCTTCAGGAAACTGGCGACAGCCACCAGGGCAACGTCGTCGTAATAGGCCCAGAGGCCGTGCGGCGCGCGCCCACGGCTGGCTTCGAAGGCTGCCCACTGCGGAGTCTGCTCAAGGGGGATCACCACCGTGGGGTGCGCTGCCACCAGGGCCCCGAATCCTTCCGTGGAGAGTTTCTCAAAGCGTAGGGCAGCTGCTGTCACGGGTGATCTTTCGGTTCTGGGGAGGGACGGGTCAAGCGTACCTGAGTGCCGTTGGGCGCAGCGTGGCTGCGGGCAGGCTTTCGATAGTCGGCGGCGTGGTCGAATAGCCCACCCTGGGGGTCGTCGATGTCGAGCCGGCGCACCGGGTCCCGTGCGGGATCGATCATGCCTTCCATCACGCGGTACATAATATATGCCGTAGCAAGCATATGAGCGAAGGTGAAGAGCAAATAGTAGGGCAGGTCGATGTTGTTTTGGGCGTCACCTCCGCTGCTCTCTTTACCGAGGTACATCATGAGGGTCCACCAGTGCGCTACTTCGAGGAACTGCCACAGCAGGAAGGTGCGCCATTTGGGGTAGGCAAGTGCGACCAGAGGCACCAGCCAGATTGCATGCTGTGGGGAGTATCCTTTCCCCGCCAGGATGAGAACACCCACCAACAGGAACGCCACCTGCGCCAGCCGTGGACGGCGCTGCACCCGAAGGGTGAGGGCAGCGACTCCTGCACACAAAAGCACAGTCAGCAGCCCGGACGCCACCGTCGTGAAACTGGCCTCCAGTTCCCTCCCATCGGCACGGGCGGCCAGCGAGGTATAGGCAAACCAGATGGAGGAATAGTCAGCGTCGCGCGATAACAGGCTGGTGAAGTGAGCCGACCAGGCGCGGGAGTCCAGGAGCCCGAAGGGAAGGTTGACTGCCAGCCAGGTCGCGGCCAGAACCACCCCGGTCATGGCGGGCCCCCCGGCCAGGCGGGTGCGACACGCAAGGAGTGCCACGGCACCGAAAATCAGCACCGGGTATCCAGCCACCGCAGTCCCCAGCCCCAGAAAAATTCCAGCCTGAGCGAAACGGCTCCGCGCGAAGGCAAGCATTCCCAGTGCGGCGAACATGGCAGCCCACAGATCCCAGCCCAGGAATCCGGCCACGATGATCACTGGTGCAACTGCCACCATCGCCGCATCCCACGGACGCCGGTTGGTCATGCGCACCGTCGCGTAGACAATCAGCAGCCATGCTGCCACTGCCAGGATTGAGTGAAAGTCGTAATAGCAAAGGGTGCTACCCAGCGGCACCAGGTGAGCCGTCACACCAGCGAACGCGCCAGTGAGGGCCGAATGCCCCAATTGCAGGAAGGAAGTCCCGCCTTCCAGACTGTCGAACGCTTCGGGCCATTGCGACTGACACGCCATGTAGTACTGACCTGGGCTGGACCATCCCTCGATCCGGCAGGGGTTCTTCAACAGGACGGCAATGACGGCCGCCCCTGTGGTGAGCAGGACCAGGACCCGCTCCACGCTGAACAGTCCGGGATTAATTACTCCCGGACTGGTTCTCCGGCCAAGGGGTCCGCCGATCAGCGCCGTGAACTTCCGCAGCAGCGAGTCGGCGCGCGACGGCACCGAAATGCGTACCGGCCGACGCCGGGACCGACCGGTTCCCATGCCTGAAGCCTACCCAGCGGCCTGGACTTTTAACACCGAACTGGCGGATATATCAGGATGCTGGAATGCTTCGGGAAAAATCTGTGTTGAGAATAAGAAGTAGACTGGATTAGCTGTTCGGTCCGCTACGGGAAAAATCCGGCGGGCCGGCAAAGAAGTGATTTCAAGAGGAGAACAGTGGGAACTAACCCCATTAGGGTGGCAATCGTTGGTGTCGGCAACTGTGCGGCGTCACTGGTGCAAGGCGTTCATTACTACCGGGATGCTGACGCGACAGCGTCGATTCCCGGGCTGATGCACGTGGAGTTCGGCAAGTACCACGTCAATGACGTTGAGTTTGTTGCCGCCTTCGACGTCGATGGCAAGAAGGTGGGGCTGGACCTCGCCGACGCCATTGGCGCCAGTGAGAACAACACCATCAAGATCGCCGATGTACCCTCAACCGGCATCAAGGTGCAGCGTGGTCACACCCTGGACGGCCTGGGCAAGTACTACCGCGAAACCATCGTCGAATCAGATGCCGAGCCCGTTGACGTCGTCGCGGAGCTCAAGGCCAGCCAGGTGGACGTCATGGTCTGCTACCTGCCCGTCGGGTCGGAAGACGCTGCACGGTTCTACGCCCAGTGCGCGATCGACGCGAACGTGGCATTCGTCAACGCACTCCCCGTCTTCATCGCCGGAACCAAGGAGTGGGCAGACAAGTTCACTGCCGCCGGGGTGCCGATTGTCGGAGACGACATCAAGAGCCAGATCGGGGCGACCATCACGCACCGTGTGATGGCGAAGCTGTTCGAAGACCGCGGGGTCACCCTGGACCGCACCTACCAGCTGAACGTCGGCGGCAACATGGACTTCAAGAACATGTTGGAGCGCGACCGGTTGGAGTCCAAGAAGGTGTCAAAGACACAGGCAGTGACATCCAATGTGCAGGCCGACCTCGGTGAGCGCAACGTGCATATCGGCCCGTCCGACTACGTCGCCTGGCTTGATGACCGGAAATGGGCCTTCGTGCGCCTGGAAGGCCGCAACTTCGGTGACGCGCCTGTCTCCCTCGAGTACAAGCTCGAGGTGTGGGACTCACCGAACTCCGCTGGCGTCATCATCGATGCGATCCGCGCGGCGAAGATCGCCCTGGACCGTGGAATCGGTGGACCGCTGCTCTCAGCGTCCAGCTACTTCATGAAGTCCCCGCCGGAGCAGTTCGCCGACGATATCGCCCACGAGAAGGTTGAAGCCTTCATCCGCGGGGAGCTCGACCGCTAGACCGGCAGCACGCCACCGCAGCTTTGCAGCGGGACGCGTCTGCGGTAGTGCTTGAAACCGCCCTCACCGGGCGCCTTTCCAGCACCGCCGCGGACGCGTCCGTGATTTAACGGATGCGCTATCCACAGGTTCATCCACACCGGGGGAAACGCCGTGGACCGCTGCTAGTGGTGTGTCTCCAAAATAGTTAGTGTTTGGTGGGTATTCTTGGGTTTATGAGGAACCCTGTTCCGGCTCTGGTGATGTCCGATGGTCAGCGTGCTGCGTTGGAGGTGCTTTCGAAGTCCGGGACGGCGTCGCATCGTGAGGTGCAGCGGGCGCAGGTGCTGCTGCTTGCCGGTGACGGGTTGGCCAATGAGTGGATTGCCCGGACGGTCGGGGTGGCGCCGGGGACGGCGGCTGCCTGGCGGGCAAGGTTCGCTGAGGAAGGTCTGGCAAAGCTGGGTAAAGTGCGTTCCGGGCGGGGCCGGAAACCCTCGATTCCGCAGTCGAAGATCGATGAGATCGTTGATCTGACGAGGAATTCGACACCGGAGGGGCACACGCATTGGTCGGTGCGCACGATGGCTGAGGTCAGCGGGATCTCCCCGGCACAGGTGCAGCGGATCTGGGCCGCCCGGGGACTCAAACCCCACTTGGTCGAGACGTTCAAGCTCTCCAACGATCCGCAGTTCGAGGAGAAACTCATCGATGTGGTCGGGTTGTATATGAATCCGCCGGAGCAGGCGATTGTTTTGTGTATGGACGAGAAATCCTCCATCCAGGCACTGGACCGGACGCAGCCGTCGCTGCCGATGAAGAAGGGCCGGGCAGAAACGATGACTCACGACTACAAGCGCAACGGGGTCACGACCCTGTTCGCCGCCTTGGACGTGGCCACCGGTACGGTCATCGGGTCCTGCCTACCCAAACACCGGCACAACGAGTTCCTGACCTTCCTCAAAAAGATCGACAGCGAAGTGCCGACGGCACTGGATGTGCACCTGATTCTCGATAACTATGCCACCCACAAACACGCCAACATCAAGACCTGGCTGGCCAAACACCCCCGGTTCCACCTGCACTTCACCCCCACCTCATCATCCTGGCTGAACCTGGTCGAGCGCTGGTTTCGCGAACTCACCGAGAAAGCACTACGGCGCGGAACCTTTCACTGCGTACCCGAGCTGATCGCCGCGATCGAAAGCTATCTCGCCGCCCATAACAACGCCCCCAAACCACTGATCTGGACCGCAACCGCTGAAAGCATCCTCGAAAAAGTAGCCCGAGGCCGCGTCGCACTCCAAACATCAACCAAAACTGGGACAGACCACTAGAACAGCCCCGCAGCGCCGCCGTCGTCGTCCACGTCCATGCGCATCGCCGCGGGATCCTTGGGGAGTCCCGGCATGGTCATTACCGTGCCGGTCAGCGCGACGATGAAACCGGCCCCGGTCTTGGTGATGAGGTCGCGGACATGCACGGTGAACCCCTTGGGCGCTCCGAGGACCGTGGGGTCATCGGAGAAGGAGTATTGGGTCTTCGCCATGCAGACCGGTAGGTGTCCCCAGCCGTTGGCTTCGATCTCGGCGAGCCGACGGAGCGCCGGGACGGAGAAATCGACGCCGTCTGCACCGTAGATCTCCTGGACGATCGTGCGGATCTTGTCCTCGACCGGGAGCTCCAGCGGGTACAGGTGATGGAAGTCCTGGGGTCGGTCCAATGCGGTGAGGACCTTTGCTGCCAGCTCGTCCCCACCTGACCCGCCGCCACCGGCTCCCCAGACGTCGGCGACGGCCGCTTCGATCCCCTCGCCCGCGCACCAGGACAGCAGCCACTGAAGCTCATCCTCGGTGTCGGTGGTGAACCGGTTGATCGCCACCACCGGTGTGATGCCAAACTTTTCCACGTTGTGCACATGGCGTCGCAGGTTCGCGACCCCCGATTCAAGGGCCGCGGCGTCCGGTTCCCGCAGGTCGGCCTTCGCTACGCCACCGTGCATTTTCAGGGCCCGGATGGTGGCGACAATAACGACGGCGGCGGGCGCGACGTCGGCGTAGCGCGCCTTGATATCCATGAACTTCTCGGCGCCAAGGTCTGCGCCGAAGCCAGCCTCGGTGACCACGATGTCCGCCAACTGCCGGGCCGTGGTGGTAGCGATCACCGAGTTGCAGCCGTGCGCGATGTTGGCGAAGGGGCCTCCGTGCACCAGGGCCGGGGTCCCGGCGATGCTCTGCACCAGGTTGGGCTTGATCGCGTCGCGGAGCAGCAGGGTGAGCGCTCCTTCCACACCGAGGTCTCCCACGGTGACGGGCTGACGGTCGAAGGTGTACCCGAAGGTGATCCGCGCCAGCCGTTTCTTCAGGTCCGCCAGATCCGAGGCCAGGCAGAAGACAGCCATAATCTCGGAGGCAACGGTGATGTCGAACCCATCCTGGCGGGGGGTGCCCTGGGTCGGCCCACCCAGCCCGATCACCACCTCCCGCAGCGCCCGGTCATTCATGTCCAGGACACGTTTGAAAGTGATCCGGCGGGGGTCAATGTTCAGCTGGTTGCCCTGGTAGATGTGATTGTCCACCAACGCCATGAGGGCGTTGTTCGCTGAGGTCACCGCATGGAAATCGCCGGTGAAGTGCAGGTTGATGTCCTCCATCGGCAGTACCTGGGAGTACCCGCCGCCCGTCGCACCACCCTTCATCCCAAGAATCGGTCCGAGCGATGGCTCTCGCAGGGCAATCATCACGCTGCGTCCGGATCGCGCCAGGGAATCCGCCAGACCTACGGTGCAGGTCGATTTTCCCTCACCGGCCGGGGTAGGGCTCATGGCACTGACCAACACGACCTTGCCCGGTTCCTTCCCCGGGATAGTTCGCAATTTGTGGGTGTCGATCTTGGCCTTGTACCGCCCGTAGTGGACAAGTGCTTCCGCTGGGATACCTGCTCCGGCGGCAATGTCGTCGATGGGTTGGATGGCAGCATTGCGGGCGATGTCCAGGTCACTCGCTGGCGTGGGCAAAGACTTCATTGTCGACGTATCCTCTGGGCTCGTGGCGCGGGGATGGGGGTCCGGCGTGTACCCGGGGGGTCGGGGTACAGCGTCAAATCTACCAGCGGTCCACCCGTGCTCAGCGGAGCCCGGCCCGCTCCAACAGGTACTGGATCATCGGTTCATAGAGTCCGGGACACACGTTGTCGTCGAGGGGGACGGCAACGGCCAGCTGACCCTCCGCCTCCGAAACGAACAGGCCGGGGTCGTTGCAGTCGGCGAAGCCCAGGGCAGGGACGCCAGCGCTGGCAGCGAATCCCGCCCAGCCGTGGTCGGCCACCACCAGGTCGGGGGCAGGCTCCCCTGTCGCTGCCAGCAACTCGAAGCTGAGCTGCATGGGATCCGGGGAGTGGGTGTGCATCAGCGAACCGTGCTGGTGCCAGACCAGCACCCCGAAGAGCTGTCGGATGTCGCCTGCCTTGAAGTGTTGTCCCTCGGGCACCTCAACGACTGTGGCGCCCGCCGCGCGCGCCGCGGCGGCCAGGGCAGCGTGGACCGGAAGGAGGCCCGCGGGGTGGCCGGTGGCGAAGAGGATCCGCTGTCCCGCCGCGACCGCCGCACCGAAGACCGCGGCAAATCGATCCAGGGCGGCGACACACTTGGCCGAGTCGATCGTGTCCTGCCCCGACAGGTGGGAACGGTCAGGGTTGATGCCCACCCGTTCGTGCATCAGGTCGAACACCTCATCAACGGTCCACTCGCGCGTGGTGCGGACCCCGAACCCCAGGTGCTCGCTGCCCTCAAGAAACAGCTGCATGTGGCGGAGGTTATCCCGGCGGTCGGTGGTGACCGCTCCGGTGATCAGGACAGAGTCGAGGTAGGCGGCCAGTTCGGTGGAGTTCACGCTTCCATCCTAGGTGAGGCCTGCGGGCGTCACCGGGTAGGTCGGCGGGCTGCGGCTTCCTGGAAGCGTTCGACGGCGGTGCGGTAGCTTTGCGCGGTTAGGAGGGCCGTGCGCTGCCAACCAAAGGCCAGCGCGTGGATGGCCGCGCCCCGGCCCAGCGACGCGCGGGTGCCGGCGTCGTCGTACATGGACTCCAATGCTGCCGACCAGAGCTCCGGCGTATGCCCGTTCACCAGGATACCGGTGCGTCCGTCGCTGATGGCCTGGGGTAGCCCACCGACATTTGCGGCGAGTACCGGGGTGCCGCATGCCTGAGCCTCGAGCGCCACCAGACCGAAGGACTCGCTGAAGGACGGCATGGCCACGAGGTCTGCTGCGCGGAACCAGTGCGCCAGCTGGTTGGCCTGCACCGGCGGGTAGAGCTGGACCCGGCCCTGCAGG
This sequence comes from Arthrobacter sp. CAN_A212, assembly GCF_015752345.1. Lineage (NCBI taxonomy): Bacteria > Bacillati > Actinomycetota > Actinomycetes > Micrococcales > Micrococcaceae > Arthrobacter > Arthrobacter sp. CAN_A212. The sequence continues at coordinate 54,091 of NZ_JADOUT010000015.1, read as the reverse complement.
CCGGCGTCGTCGATGAGAGGCTGCAACCGCAATGCCTCCGCGCCGCTACCGGAGCCAAGAATGCTCAGCTGCAGGGGGATGTCCGGGCGGCGGGCTGCCAGGTCGGCGGCCGCGGCGACCAACACCTGGGGACCCTTCAATTTCTGGATCCGTCCGGCGAAAACCACATGGAACGCCTCGGGTGGGAAGTTCAGGCTGGCCCGGGACTCTTGCCGGGAATCGGGATTGAAGGTTTCCAGGTCCACGCCGGGGGCGACGATGTCCACCCTTTCGGGGACGGCGCCGTACAGGGACTCGAGTTCGGCGGCCTCGGTGGTGGTATTGGCAATGAGCCGGGATGCGCCGTCGACGATTGCCTGTTCCCCGAGCACCCGAACGTCCGGCTCGGGTGTACCACCGGAGTGCAGCCGAATATTCTTGACCCGCGCCATGGTGTGCATTGAATGGACCAGCGGAAGGTTCAGGCTGGCTCCGACTTTCAGGCCTACGCTCCCGGACACCCAGTAGTGGGAGTGGATTACATCGAAGTGACCGTCAGCCAGGAGATCGGTGACCTCAGCGATAGCGTCGGTGAACGATTCAGAGAGGCCCGGCAACTGTTCCTTGGGCACTTTGCGCTGGGGGCCAGCCCGAAGGTGCCTGACCATGACTCCGGGAGCCAATTCCTCGGAGTGTGGCTGGCCTTCGGCGGCCGCGCGGGTGAAAATCTCGACGTCAATGCCGACGCGGGCGAGTTCAAGGGCCAGGGACCTGACGTACACGTTCATCCCACCGGCGTCACCTGCCCCTGGTTGATCCAGCGGGGAGGTGTGCAGAGACAGCATTGCGACGCGTTTCACTGGCGGCATGAGGTCTCCTCTCGCCTGGTTGCCCCCTGGAGCTGCAGGGCGCTTGCATCGGCGGACAGGTAGCCGCCGCTATTGACCATATAACGCGCCGTACTGGCTGCACATTCCGGGTACGGCCCGCTGTCCCGAATTGTCATTCTCCGGTTAAAGGCGCGAAGCCCGCGCTGGGAAGCGCGGGCTTCACTCTCGGTGGGACTAATGACGTGCATCAGGTCCTCCTTCGCGGTCGTTGAAAAGCCAGGAAACCATCCTTCAGCAGCGTGGATGAACCAGTTACTTGATGTGCATGGTGTGCTGCGGTAGGACAAAACGGGAAATTGATTCCCTGGCCGAGTCGGGAGGCGCGGTGGGTATTCGCTTCCACAGGGAAACACTGTCCCTGAGCTTCTTCAACATGATCTGCACCTCCTCCCGGTGGGCATAGTTGGGCATCACGGTTGCTGGCGTGGCGAGCGCCTCCTGCTCCGGATCATCAGTGGAGGTAAGGCTGCCGGCCATGATGAATTCGCCATGTCGACGGGTGTCGACGGTCTGGGGGCTTCGAGGGCCCGGCAAGACGGGTGAGGTGATGGGCAACAAGGTAGGCACAGGATCTCCTGGGTTTGAGGGGTCACGGAAGAGTCCTCTGACGAGGACGGCGCGCAAAAGGGCGCACGCTTGGAGGCGGAAGTCGCCTGAGCAAAGGGTGGCGCCAGAAGAAACGCCCCGAAAAATTCGGGGGCGGGAAGTCGGCAGCTAGTTAGTGCGCAGCAACGACGGAGGCCGGACTGGTGTACGCGGTAAATGTTCGGCGTAGTTTGTTATTCACAGTTCCCACCTCCCTTTCGTGTAGTGCGCCAATAGAAACAGTGCCCGAATTCATCAAACGACCAGCAAATCTGCTGATCGGATTGAGAACTCCCAATGGCACATCCCAAAGCTACCCCACGCTGCGCACTACCGGCTAGCCTTTTCGGCCACGAATAATAAAAAATTTGCCTGGTGCCGAACTTCCCGTCGGTCTTTCCCACTTCAGCGGCTCCCCAACACAACGGGTTACGCTGAGTAAACCTGCGACTGCAGGCAACGGGAACTGTGGAATGGGGAAGCGGTCGTGGAGCGGCTTCGTGAGCTTGATGGGCTTCGTGCGTTTGCCCTTCTCGGCATCCTTGCCGTAAATATCTGGTTCTTCGCTGACCCGTGGACCTTCTCCGGCAGGATCAGTCCCGATCACTCCTCGGCGACGGATGTCGGAGTACGCTTCGTTGCGACGACGTTGTTCGAGGGGAAGTTCTACATCCTGTTTTCGTTCCTCTTCGGCTACAGCTTCCACCTCCAGGAGCGGGCCGCTTACCGGGCGAACGTATCCCCGGTACCCCGCACGCTGCGTCGGCTGACCGGCCTCGCGATCCTCGGCCTCGCGCACGGGATGCTGCTGTACTTCGGCGACATACTGCTCACCTACGCTGTCATCGGGCTGATCCTGCTTGGACTCCGGAGCATTGGCCAGCGTGCCGCAGTCCTCGCCGCGGTGGGTATCACCGCGGCCATGGGGACCCTGCTCATCGTGGTCGGAGTTATTGTTGCCGCCGTCAATGCCCCGCTTGAGGAGGGCGTGCTACCCGCACCTGACGTGGCAGCCTTGACCGCTGGGCCAGGCGCGGCGGTGGCAGCGAACCTTGAGAGCTACCTGGTGGTCCTGCCGTCGGTGCTCTTCTTCCAGGGCCCGCTTGCCCTCTCGATGTTCCTGCTGGGCATGGCCGCCGCACGCGGCGGTGTGCTGGAGCGGCGCGTGGAGAGCTCAGTGCTCCGCCGCACCGCGATCATCTGCCTCCCCATTGGCTTGCTCGCGGCGGGAAGCCAGGCCTACCTGCTGTACTACGCGGACCGGGACCGCTTCTCAGTGCTTGCAACCGGGCTGACCACCCTCACTGCTCCTCTACAAACCGCCGGCTATGTATGCCTGGTCCTGCTGTTGTTCCGCTCACGGCTTGGCGGGACTGTCCTCAAAATGCTCGCTCCCACGGGTCGCATGGCGCTGACAAACTATGTCGGGCAGTCGCTCGTCCTGGCGTTGCTCTTCACCGGGCTCGGACTGGGCCTGACCAACGCCCTCCCGCCCGCATCGGTGCTGGGGGTCGTCGTCGCCCTGTTCGCTGCCCAGATGGTCCTGAGTAGGCTCTGGCTGTCGAGGTTCAACGCTGGCCCTCTGGAGGCGCTGCTGCGCAGTGTCACCTATGGACGGCGGCACCGGAAGCCCGCCGGGTAACTGATTTGGGTCGTCAAAGATTCCAGTGCACGATCGCGGGCGTCCGTTTGTCCCAGCCGAGCGCGCAGACCGCTGCGGTGCCCAGCACAAACCTGCGCCCTTCGGCTGGACTCATCTCCAGCCAGCGCGCGGCGACCACCCGCAGGAAGTGCCCGTGGGCAACCAGCAACACGTTACGTGCCGGTGACGCCGAAGGGTCCTGATCGGCGGGCGTGCCGCAGCCGGCCTGCACCAGGGAGACCACCCGGTCGGCTCGACCGGCTACCTGGGCAAGGCTTTCACCGTTGGGCACCCCGTCGTTCCAGATCAGGTATCCGGGGTTCTCAGCGCGGACCAGGGAGCTGCTGCGGCCCTCGTTGTCGCCGTAATCCCATTCGTGCGCATAGGGCAGGATCTGGGGATTGTTGTAGCCCGCCAGGTGCGCGGTCCGCACCGCCCGCTGCAACGGGGATGAAAACACGGCGTCAAACTGAATTCCTGCGAGGTGCCGGGCCGACTCCACGGCCTGTCGTTCCCCGTTGGCAGTCAACGGGAGGTCGGTGAGTCCGGTGTAGTTTCCGTCCCTCGACCACTCGGTCTCGCCGTGCCGGAGTAACCACAGGTGCGGCAGCGGAGTGCCGGCTGGCGTCAGGTCGGGTGAGGCAGCGCCGGACAGGCTCATGGGGTCACCGACTCGGGCTGCGTTTCCCACCAGGCGCGAAGCTTCATCTCCGCTTCGTGAGGCGACTGCGGGCCGTGTTCCATTCGTTCCTCCAAAAGGAACCGGTAGGCCCTGCCCACCACGGGTCCAGGTGTGATTTCCAGCAGCTCCATAATCTGCGCCCCGTCCAGGTCAGGCCGGATAGATTCCAGCCCTTCCTGTTCGGCAAGAGCTGCGATCCGGGCCTCAAGATCATCGTAGGCGAAGGCCAGGCGTTCCGCCTTGCGCTGGTTGCGGGTGGTGACGTCAGAACGGGTCAACCGATGTAGGCGCTCCAGCAGGCTTCCCGCGTCGTTGACGTATCGGCGGACCGCGGAGTCCGACCACCCGGCTTCCCCATAGCCGTAGAACCGCATATGCAACTCCACCAGCCGTGAAACCGCCTTGATTGAATCATTGTCGAACCGCAGTGCCTTCATCCGCTTCGCGGTGAGCTTCGATCCCACCATGTCGTGGTGCCGAAAACTCACCGCCCCGGACGGCTCAAATTTGCGGGTGGCGGGCTTGCCGACGTCGTGCATAAGCGCCGCGAAGCGCAGCACAAAGTCCGGGCCGGGGACCGGCCCTTCCGCCCCGGTTTCGAGCCGGCAGGCCTGCTCCAGCACGGTCAGGGAATGTTGATAGACATCCTTGTGCCGGTGGTGCTCATCGATTTCCAGCCGCAACGCCGACACCTCCGGCAGCACAAAGTCCGCCAGGCCGGTCTCCACCATCAGGTCGATGCCTCGCTGCGGCGCGTCACCAATAATGAGCTTCGTCAGCTCGTCCCGTACCCGTTCAGCAGAAATAATGGTGATCCGGCTGGCCATTGCCGCCATGGCGTCGGAGACCTCGCTGGAAACGGTGATACCCAGCTGGGATGCGAAGCGTGCGGCCCGCATCATCCGAAGCGGGTCATCCGAGAACGACGACGACGGCGCCCCGGGTGTGCGCAACACCCCCGCCCGTAGGTCCCTGACACCGCCATACGGATCGACGAGTTCCAGCGAAGGCAAGCGCAGCGCCATGGCGTTGATCGTGAAATCCCGGCGGAGCAGGTCATCCTCAAGGGTGTCGCCGAAGGCCACTACCGGCTTGCGTGAGGCAGGGTCGTAGGCCTCCGCCCGGTACGTGGTCACCTCGATCATGAAGCCGCCCTTGCGGAGCCCGATGGTGCCGAAGTCCCGGCCAATCTCCCAGTACGAATCCGCCCACCGACGAATCACGTCCAGCGTCTGGTCCGGGGTGGCATTGGAAGTGAAATCGAGGTCCGGGGAAGTCCTGCCCAGGAAGAGGTCGCGTACCGGGCCGCCGACCAGCGACAGTTCATGTCCCGCGGCGGCAAACAGCTGTCCCAATTCGGTAACGACCGGTGGGAGGGGGGCGGTAAGGGTTGAGTTGTCCAGCAGGTGCACCATAGTGCTTTAAGGGTGCCAGATGACACGGAAAATTCCACTATGGGGATCTGGGGTGACCAGCAGTGACGACACGCGGGAACGGGCCCAAAAGGAGGGCAGTGGCCGTGGATCGTCATCGGCCGGAGGGAAAGATCGTTAGAGTGGACTGCATGGACCGTCCTGTTCCGAGCGCACCAAAGCGGACCCCGTTGACAGTGTCAATGGGCAGTGCTGGCGCGCCACAGGTCCACCAGTCTCTCCCCACCGTCGAGGAGGTTTCTGCGGGCGGAATCGTGGTTGACACCTCCGACGAGCACCTGAACGTCGCGATCATCGCCCGGCTGAACCGAGGGGGTCGCCTTGAATGGTGCCTCCCCAAGGGACATCCCGAGGGCAGGGAGAACAACTCGGAGGCAGCGGTTCGGGAAATCGAAGAGGAAACCGGCATCCAGGGCCGGATCCTCAAGGCCCTCGGAAGCATCGACTACTGGTTTACGGTCAGCGGCCATCGCGTCCACAAGACCGTCCACCATTACCTCCTCGTTGCCACGGGTGGCAGGCTGACCATCGAGAACGACCCCGATCATGAGGCAGTAGACGTTGCCTGGGTACCGCTGGCCGACCTGGGCAAGAAGCTTTCCTTCCCCAATGAGCGCCGTATCGCTGACCTCGCCCGGGAAGTCCTGCCGGACTACCTCTGACCGAAGCCTCAACGGTCACCGCAGCCGGGGTGACTACGGTTGGCAACAACGGGAATTCGCCACGGCGGTGAGTGACGCCGCAATTATCTACACCGTCTCAGTGGTGAGACTATAGACAACGATGTCGGACTCAAATACAGCCTCCCTTCCCGTCCAGGATTCTGGGATCTTGCCCAGCCGCACGGAGCAACCCGCCGACCCTGCAACACGGGCCTCAGACACCGCTGACCGTCCCGCACCCGTCGGCGCCCCGGACACCACGGCGCGCTCCAGCGCGATCATGGCTGCGGGCACCCTGGTATCGCGGGTGCTCGGCCTTGTCCGGGTGGCTTTGCTCGCGACGGCGCTCGGGGCCTCCGGTGGGGTGGTTGACGCGTTTTCGATCGCCAACGGCCTCCCGAACTTTATCTATCTGATGGTGGCTGGCGGCGTCTTCAACGCCGTCCTGGTGCCGCAGATCATCAGGGCCACCAGCAACCCGGATCGTGGAGCCGACTTCATCAGTCGTCTGATCACCCTCGCGTTCATTGTGCTGTTGGTCCTGACGGTGTTGGTGACGCTGGCGGCGCCACTGATCGCCAACCTGGTCACTGACTTTTCCGGTGAGCGACTCGCGCTGACAACCGTCTTTGCCTACTGGTGTCTCCCCCAGATCTTCTTTTACGGACTGTACGCAATCATCGGTCAGGTCCTAAACGCCAACGGGTCCTTCGGCCCGTACATGTGGGCCCCGGTCGCAAATAACATCGTCTCGATTGCCGCCTTGGTGGCGTTTATCGTGCTGATGGGCTCCCAGCTGGAAAGCACCCACACCCCTGAGTCGTGGACGTCCTCCCAGACGCTGCTGCTGGCGGGTGGAACCACCCTGGGCATCGTCATCCAGGCGCTAGTCCTGTTCTGGCCCCTGAAGAAACTTGGCCTCGGCCTGAAACCTACCTTCGGCTGGCGTGGAGTGGGGCTGGGCCGTACCGGCAAGCTGGCCTCCATCACCATCATCACCATGCTGGTGGGCAACGGACTGTACCTGGTCAACATCCGGGTGGCATCGATCGCTGCCGAGGCCCGCCCGGACTACCTGGCCCGCGTTCCACCCCAGCAGATCGCCGGCCCGTTCAACCTGGACATAGGCACCCTCGTCTACGTCCTGCCGCACTCGGTGATCGCCCTGTCGATCGCCACCGTCATGTTCAACCAGCTGGCAGCCGCCCACAGCAACAACGACCTCGCCCTGATCAAGGAAACCCTCTCCCGCGGTCTGCGCATCATGGGGGTGGCAACCGTCTTCGGTGCCTCAGTGCTCCTGGCTCTGGCGATACCCCTGGGCATGCTGTTCTCGGGCGGGATCCGCCCGGACGGTGCCCTGAATGCGCTGCTGATCTCCCTACTCGCGATTGGCGCACCGTTCCTGAGCGCCAATTTCTTCCTGAACCGCGTGTTCTATGCAGCCGAGGACGCGGTCACGCCGCTGCGCATCCAGCTCATTCTCTCCGTCGTCGGCGTCGGGCTGGCCCTCCTTTCCGGAACGTTGTCACCCGAGTACATCGTTCCCGCCCTGGCTGCGAGCTTCACCCTGGGCAACGTGATTGCCGTCGTCGTCAGTCACATGTTCCTCGTCCGCAAGATCGGCTCCTACGGTGCCGGGCACGTCTATGACATCCACGTGCGGCTGACTCTTGCCGGAATCGTCGCTGCCGCCGGGGGGTCGGCTGGGTTGTGGCTCTTTGGCGGCTACGAGCTGGACGGGTTCGTCTGGCAGTCAGCGCCAGCCGCGTTGATCGTTCTCGCCGTCTGCGGGACCCTCATGGCCGCAATCTACCTGCTCATGCTCAAGGTGCTTCACATCGAGGAATTGAAGGACTTCCTGGGTCCACTGCTGGCCAGGTTTCGCCGTACCCAATGAACCCAGCCCCGGCGTACCCGCGGATTACCGGGGTATCAACGGTGCTGACCGGTAGCATTGGGAGGAATCATCAGCACTTCATCGTCGTGCCGGCCGGGAGATCCTGACCAGCGCCTATAATCCAGCCATTCCGCGGGAGGAACACGTGCCACAACCAGTAGACGTCGGTTCAGTATTGGGAGGCCGCTACAAGGTCACCGCCTACGTACTGGCTTCTGCTGACCGGGATCTGGTGCTGGACGGCATGGACCAGGTCCTGAACCGGCCCGTCAGCATCCTGGTGGCTTCGCCTTCCAACGCGGACCAGATCGCAGCCACAGCGCGGGAAGTGGCCACCGGTGAACGCGCGGGCAACATCCAGGTCCTGGACCTCGGCGTTACGGACGAGAGCACCTACCTTGTAACCAACCGGGCGGCAGCAGCCGACCTCCTGGATCTGGTGGTGCCGCAGGACGAGGCCGCCCCCAGTGAGGACGAACCATTCATTGAACCGTTCTTCACTGACACTCTCGGGTCCGAGATCTTCGGGGGTCCCCGGTCCACCGAGCCTGAAACGTACGACGACGACGACGATTACCTGTACGACGACGAAGAACCCCGTGCCCCCCGTAAATCCCGCCTTCCGAAAGCCCGTCTCCCCAAGTTCGGCAGGAATTCGGCAGCCACAGACGCTACGGCTGTAGCAGGGGGCGCAGCGGTTGCAGGCGCAAGCGATGCGGGACAGCCGCAATCCACCCCGCCCTCTTCCGGGCCTAAGGTGCCACCTCCTCCCTCGTCGGCGCCCCAGGTTACCGATCCGGGCAGGGCGACAGGTCAGGGTCAGCCAAAGGTTTCACTGTGGGAAGACGGCGACTACGAGTCCGATGATGACGTGGCAAGCGAAGCCCCGGGCCGTTCTGCATCCCACTTCCCGGCAGCGGCGGCCACGGCCGGCGCGGGCTCGGGCTCCGGAGACAACAACGACGACCTTGACGATGACGACGACGATCGCGGGAACAATCCCAAGTACACCCGAGTACTGGTGGGTGTGGTGTTGGCCATCATTCTGGTTACGGTGGTGGCTCTGGCTGCCAACCAGCTAACCGGCAACTTTGGCACTGATCCGGCGGCAGGTCCTGGGACCAGCACCACGCAGGCAGAGGAAGAGCCAACCGAAGAGGGAACTGCGACCCCCACCGAGGAAAGTGAGGAGACCGCCGAACCAACTGTTGAACCGGTCGCCCCAGTACCCACGGCTGTGACCCGTCTGGTCCCCGATAACGCAGAGCTGAACGCGGAAAGCGATGCGGACCTCCCGCAGATCATTGACGGCAACCCCGGAAGTTTCTGGGGCAGTCTTGTCTTCGCTAACGAGACATTCGGTGGCCTGGCGCAGAACATGGCGCTGGTTGTCGAACTCGAAGAGGAATCCACGATCAATCAGATCCAAATTGAACAGCTGAACGGGTCTGGCGGTAGTTTCACCGTGCTTTTGAATGACGAACCAACGCTCGAGGGCGCTGACCAGATTGCCCAAAGCTCATTCACTGGACCCACCATCAACATACCGGTTCCTCCCGGAGCCGATGGCGAACCAGCCACAGCCCAGTACATCATCGTCAACCTCACCCAGTTGCCGCGCCTGACGAATGTGCAGGCGGTCTTCCCCTGGGGCGTACGCATCGCTGAGATCAGCGCTTCCTGACCCTTCCTCCTGAGTTGACCGAAGCGGACCCGTAACGGAATAAGCTGGTCCTTGAGGCGGTTCTTATCAATAACCGCCTCGTCGAGCCCCCGGCTTCCGTGGTGGTGTCAACAAAGGAAGGTTCATTTAACCCGTGAGTACTCATACCGGCGTGTCCGGAACTACCAGCAGCGACACACAGAAGATTCACGACGTCATCATCGTCGGCTCTGGCCCAGCAGGCTATACCGCTGCGGTCTACACCGCCAGGGCCAATCTGGCCCCATTGATGATTGCCAGTTCGGTGAAGGCCGGCGGTGAATTGATGAACACCACCGATGTAGAGAATTATCCAGGGTTCCCTGAGGGGGTCATGGGTCCTGACCTGATGGAGCAGTTCGAAAAACAGGCTGTTCGTTTTGGTACGGAAATTCTTTTTGAGGACGTGACTAAACTCGACTTATCCGGCAACGTCAAGCAGGTCACGATCGGCACCGGAGAGACCTATCTCGCCCGTTCCATCATCGTCTCAACCGGTTCCGAGTACCGCGAGTTGGGCCTGGAAGATGAAAAGCGGCTATCCGGCCATGGCGTAAGTTGGTGCGCCACGTGCGACGGGTTCTTCTTCAAGGACCAGGATATTGCGGTGATCGGCGGTGGGGACTCAGCGATGGAGGAAGCTCTCTTCCTCACCAAGTTTGCCCGCTCGGTGACTGTTGTTCACCGTCGCGATACCCTCCGAGCTTCCAAGATCATGCAGGACCGTGCCCTGAGCCACGAGAAGATCCGGTTCATCTGGAACTCCGAGGTAGTAGGGATTGACGGAGACTCTAAGGTCACAGGGCTCCGGCTCGCCAGCACCGTTGACGACTCCAGCCAACAGCTGCCTGTCACCGGAGTATTTGTTGCCATTGGCAACGACCCTCGGGTGGATCTGGTCAAGGACCTTTTGGACCTCACGTCGGAAGGCACCATTGCCGTTCAGGGACGTACGGCGAAGACATCCATCCCAGGCGTATTCGCGGCCGGAGATGTCATCGACCCGACCTACCGTCAGGCAATAACCGCGTCAGGGTCCGGCTGCGTGGCCGCCATCGATGTGGAGCATTACCTTGCTGATCTTGGTGACTCGGTCGACACCGCTGCCGAAGTGCCCACCCCACCTGCTGAGCACGTATCCGAAGACCCCGCCTGACCGGCAACACCCAAGGAGAAGAACTATGACCGCCAGAGAAGTAACTGATGCATCGTTTGAAGCCGACGTCCTGAAGTCAACCAAGCCCGTGTTGGTGGATTTCTGGGCTGAATGGTGTGGTCCCTGCCGCAAACTTTCGCCTATTCTCGACGAAATTGCTGGAGAACACGCGGAAAAGGTTGACGTTGTGAAACTGAACGTTGATGACAACCCGGCAACCGCTGCCAAATATGGAATCACCTCCATTCCGGCGGTCTATGTCTTCAAGGATGGCGTGGTAGCCGCGCAATCAATCGGCGCCAAGCCCAAGGCTGTTCTCGAGCAAGAATTCGAAGCCTTTATCAAATAGGGCACCTTCTGGGCCAGATTCAAAGGAGCCGTCACACCGCGAGGGGTGGCGGCTCCTTTCGCTTAAAGCGGGCGCCGTAGAGCGGGACTCCGTTACCAGGAATGGTCAACCTTCGTGCAGCGCGGGCAAGAAGCCCCCCATATCCCGTGGCCACCCAACCCCTGGACTCCCGATAAGCCACGGCCCAACTCTGGATTCATCCCACCACCACCGAGCTCCGGTCCAGACTCCTGGCGGGCGCTAACCGGGTACGAGCTCGCAGACGCAGACATCGTCACCCACACCATCGATCGAAACTCCCAATCCACAGGTCTACATCGGTTTCACGTGAAACACGGGTGGCGAAGCCATGTAGGCCAGCCATTTCACACACCGGGATTGTTCCTATGGCGTCCATCGATAATCACGAGCATATTGGACAGGATCAGATCAAGTCCCAGGATCAGAGTTGCTTCTAGTACACGGATAGCTTTGTATGCTTCAGTATGGTGGCTCCAAGAGCAATCGGACAGCAGCACCTTAGTCGGTCATGAAACTAACCCTGAATCTTGTAGGTCCGAATGCGACCTATGAAAAGGACCGTGAATAGTGACTCGGACGGAGCGGCGGGTATCCCTGATTGAGGCTCGAGGCTGTCCGAACGCTTGGGGACCACAGCGGAGCCCGGTGTCACCGGTAGGGTAGTAATCGGAGGCAGGGCGATGTGTCTTCATAGATTGCGTCATCTGCCGTTCCCCGGCCTTCATTCCTCACCCAATGTATCAACGATGGGCGATCAGACGGGTCCGTTTCACGTGACACAGGACCATCCCACAGCTGGCTAAGGGGGACGGTCCCTAGTCGAAACTTCCGAAGGCTCCCGCGGGAGACCGGGTACCGAAAGGAATCATCAAGCATGATGGTCCACCCAGGTGATAAGAATGCTGGCTCAAGCACGTTCCATTTGTCCGGTAAGGCGAGGGTACCTAACTAATGTCGCTGGTGATCTAGCCGCAGGGGACGCTAGATTCACAGTAGGTCTCATTAGCCATACAAGCGGCGCCTCCAGTGCACTATGGTTTCACGTGAAACCATAGCTTCGATCTTGAAGGGGTTCCGGCCCGCCCGTCGCGGCCCTCACGACAGGTTCTACGGCGGCAACGCCTCGAGCTTCGAAACAGTTGATGCTACCCTCAACCCAATATTCCCATTTCTGCGAATCAGGCTGACTAGGACCTGCTCATCTTAAGTGAGCTGGTGCCGCTCCGTTTCACGTGAAACACAGCTAGATGGGATCCGGGTCGGTCCGGGCCGCTTTCCAGACATTCTGGAAGTTTTGACCTAGAGAACTTGCCCGCGTGTCACGTGAGACAAATCCGCAGGGGGCCAACATATAGAAACGCCAAATGTCATTACGGCAGATGAAGCTACGTGCGAACTAGGACTCTTTGTTTCACGTGAAACGCACCGATATAGGACCACTACGCTGGAACGACAGGCGTCACCTCGTCCCGCCAGACGACGTACCGGACTCGGGCTCGATTTTCTCACGTAAAAAACGCCAATCTTGGGCCAGTACGCTGAGATATCGCCTGAAGCACTTCTCATGAACGACCTATCGGACTGATAACCTCTGGAATCGCGAGAATCGGGACGCCTTAGAGCCGGCTATCACTCTGTCAGCAGACCAAGGGAACCGCCTAGGCAACGGGATCGGGATGGACGAGCAAAATGCGGCTGGTACTGCTGGTCGAGCTACCGCGCACGCGAGTCGCTTCAGCCGTTCGACCTAGTGAACATATCTCCTATGCCTGGAGGTGACGAGCGGATTCCAGCTGAAACCCATAATGAGACTGTTTCACGTGAAACGTCGCCAACTACTATGAAGTCTGGTTGGTTCCCAGGACGCCCATGATTCGGTTCAGATCATCGACACTGGCGAACTCAATGCTGACCTTACCCTTGCGTGCCCCAAGGGTGATCTTCACATTGGTGTCCAATCGGTCGGACAGCCTGGTTGCGAGGTAGTCCAGGCGTTCATGCCGAGCGCCAGCGCGTGGACTGGATGGCTTAACTGGTCTCCTGAGGCCATCATTCATCGACACCAATTCCTCGGTGGTGCGTACCGAAAGCCCTTCCGCCACGATCTTCTGTGCCAGCTTCTCCATCTCCACCTGATCACTTAGGCCCAGCAAGGCCCTGGCGTGACCCGCCGAGATAATGCCAGCCGCGAGTCGACGCTGGACGAGGGGCGGAAGTTTCATCAGCCGCAAGGTGTTAGAAATCTGAGGTCGAGATCTTCCTATACGTTCTGCCAACTCGTCATGAGAACAGCCGAAGTCATCCAGCAACTGTTGATAGGCCGCCGCTTCCTCAAGCGGATTCAGTTGACTTCGATGTAAGTTCTCCAGGAGGGCATCCCTCAGAAGATCATCGTCCGTGGTCGATCGGATGATCGCGGGGACAGCCGCCAATCCAGCTTCTCGAGTCGCTCGCCACCGCCTTTCGCCCATCACCAATTCGTATGGCTGGTCCCCACCTTCCGTGGAAGGACGGACAACAATGGGCTGCAGGACGCCGATTTCACGGATGGAGTTAACCAACTCGGCCATCTCGTCTTCGTCGAAGACGCTTCGAGGCTGCTTCCGGTTTGCATGGATGAGATCGATCTGGATCTCGGCGAAGGTCGCCCCCGGCACAGTCATCAGATCCGGGGCGCTTACCGATGCCGCTGTTTCACGTGAAACCTCGTTCTCGGTAGGGCTCACATCTGCAGCAGGTTCGGTATCTGCCGTCTCGTCTCCGACGGTATCCTCAGCCGCAGCCGCAGCCGCATTCTCGTCGGGGAGACGGGAATCGGAGACCGGCGCGACTTCATCGTTCTTGAAATTGTGCTCAGGCTCCAAGCGCTCTGCTGTAGCTGAAGCGCCCCCGTCCTTGCTTGCGGTCAGAGGCTTCCCGGCCATCTTGTCACGGCCCGCGGTGGCGTCGGTCCTCTTTGAAGAGCCGCGCTTCTTCTCACGTGTGGGGGCTCTCAGCGCTTCTTTGTTGATCCCGGAGCCTGTCCGGGCTGTGGTTCCACCGGAGGTATCGCGATCCTCGGCCCTGGCACCTCGTTCGGGCGCCGCAGGGAAGAACATGTCGGCTGGTCGCCCACTCCGGGGAGTGGGGGATTCCGATGTCTCAACGGGTTCACTTGCAGGAGCGCTAGGAATGAGCGCCCCGAGGCCTCGGCCTAATCCGCGTCGCTTCTCAACCATGAGCCGGTCCCTTCAGATGCGCAGAATCAATCTGCAGAGTATGTTTATTGATCTGATGATACTGCCGTTAATCGCTGTTATGGGCGAGGAGTACTAGCCGCGTTCAGCGATTTCAGACGCAGCTTCAAGATAGGAGAGTGCTCCGCTGGACGAGGGGTCATAGGTCATGACTGTCTGTTGGTAGCTGGGCGCTTCCGAGATCCTCACCGAACGTGGGACTACCGCTTTGAGGACCTGTTTAGGGAAGTGTTCCCGAACCTCTGATGCTACCTGAGCGGCAAGATTTGTTCTGCCGTCATACATAGTCAGAAGAATGGTCGAGACCACAAGCTCCGCATTGAGGTGCTTCTGGATCATTTCGATATTCTTCAACAGCTGACTCAGCCCTTCCAGCGCGTAATACTCGCACTGAATTGGGATGAGAACCTCTTGAGCGGCAACAAACGCATTGACGGTGAGTAGGCCCAGACTGGGTGGACAATCGATAAAGATGTAGTCGAGACGTTCCTCGCCCTGCTCCGCACGCTCCCGCGCATAGACGTCAATTGCCCGACGGAGTCTCTGTTCCCTGGCTACCAGTGACACCAGCTCGATCTCTGCGCCGGCCAGGTGGATCGTGGCGGGGGCACACAGGAGGTTCGAAACGTCGGGACACTGGGCCACCACTTGTCCCAGCGGAAGGTCATCTATCAGTACGTCGTAGATGCTATCAACTTCAGCATGGTGCGGGACGCCGAGTGCGGTGGATGCGTTGCCTTGCGGGTCAATGTCAATGACCAGCACGTTCAGCCCTGCAGCGGCTAGGGCAGCAGCAATATTGACCGTCGTCGTCGTCTTTCCGACTCCACCCTTTTGGTTGCTGACCGTAAATACCCTGGTGGCCCGTGGTCGCGGCAGGTTCCTTCCACTCAACTTTTCCCGGCGTCGGTTCTCGTTGGCCAGTTCCCTGGCCAACGGTGTGCTGTCGTCTATCGCATCCATGATGTTCCTTTGTGGTGCATTTGACGAACCTGAGCGTTCGGTCCCATTCTTCTGAACGGCCGCGGTCTCTGCATCTGTTTCACGTGAAACATCATGGGCTTTCAACGGATCAACAACCGCTTCCGGTTGAATATTGCTCTGGCCTTCAGCAAGAGCAAATCCGTCAGCAATGAGCGGTTGCGGCCGCTTGGTAGCGTCTTTCGGGGTCACGCGGGATAACTCACTTTCACCATGCCGGGGTCCGGTCCTACTTCTAGAGTAGCCGGTGGGTGACGGCTAACCAGCCCTCGGATAGCCTGTGCTTCGGAAGATTCGCGGGAGGGAGCGCAGGACTACCCGACCAGGATCCGTACAACAGTGGTCGGCTGTTCAAGAAGTTCGGCTCCAACCTGTTGCACGGAGACTTCCCTGCCCCCAAGTTTACGGATGAGCTTGCGTGACTTAGCCACTTCATCGGGCGCACTTTGACCTTTGATGGCCAGGAGCTCGCCCTTCCCCTCGAGAATCGGAATGGTCATCGCTGCCAGCCCACCGAGTGCGGACACCGCCCGTGCGGTGACCACTGTTGCCTTCACCGTACCGACAGCCTCCTCCGCGCGCCCCCTAAACACCTCCACGTTGGGCAACTCCAGGTCAGTGATTACCTCACGAAGCCAAATCACGCGGCGTTCAAGCGGCTCAATAAGAGTCAACGATAAGTCCGGGCGCGCGATCGCAAGGGCGATGCCCGGCAGTCCGGCGCCACTGCCGACGTCGGCAACCGTAGCTTCAGAGGGGAACAACTCTGCTGTAACCGCGCAGTTGAGCACATGCCGGCTCCACAATCGTGGTACTTCCCTGGGACCCAGGAGTCCCCGTTCAATTCCACTTGTTGCAAGGTGCTCAACATAGTGTTCCGCCAAGTCGAATCGGGTCCCGAAGAGTGTGTGGGCGGCCCTGAGGTCGGACTCGCTAATCTCAGCCATAACTAGATATCCACTCCAAACCGTCAGGAGTCCGCAGGCGAGACGACGATGTGCCGGCCGGAGCCCTCACCCTCCGACTCACTGATGGACCCGAGTTCGGCCACCACATCATGCACAATTTTCCGCTCGTAAGCTGACATGGGCTCGAGCGCGACCTCGTCGCCGGTTTCCTTGGTCTTCTTCACCGCATCGGCAGCGATATCTCTGAGTTCCTTACCCCGAACCTCACGGAAGCCACCGATGTCCAATACGAGGCGGGACCGGTTGTCAGTCGAGGTGAGGACGGACAGCCGGGCTAGCTCCTGCAGCGCCTCAAGCACTTCACCATCCTGACCCACCAACCCATTCAAAGACCCGCTCGAAGGGTCCTCGGACACAATCGAAATGTAGGTGCGTCCGTTCCTGACCTCAATATCGATGTCCCCATCGATATCAGCGATGTCGAGGAGCTCCTCCAGGTAGTCGGCTGCGACATCGCCCTCATCCTCGAGACGACTCACTGTCGCCGAGGACTCGCCGTCCTGTGCCGGGTCCTGTGCTGCACTATCGATCGATTCCTCGGCGCCAGCTGCGGGAACATTCTCTGCTGTCATTTTTTCTTCCTGTTCTTACGCTGCGGCTGGGTGCGCTGACCTTTGGTCTCGATAACCTCTTCGACGACTGGCTCGGATTTCTTCTCGCCGAGTAGGGGCATCACTGGGAGACCCTTCTTCGCGCGACGCTCGGCCAGCGCCTTTGCTGCTGGCGAACCAGGAGTAGGCATGCGGCGAATCACGTAGAACTGCTGGGCCATCGTCCAGATGTTCGTCGTGGTCCAGTAGATCAGAACGCCAATGGGGAAGTTGATGCCGCCGATACCGAAGACCAGCGGGAGGATATAGAGCATCAGCTTCTGCTGCCGCATGAAGGGGCTCTGCATAGCCTCCTCCGACATGTTCTTGGCCATGATCTGCTTCTGAGTGATGAACTGAGACGCCGTCATCGCCAGAATCATGATCACAGACAGAATAATCACGCTGACGTTCGCGTTCTCGCCGAAGCTCCCCAGGAAGGTAGAGGACAGCGGCGCCCCAAAAATGGTCGCGTCGTCGAACTGACGGACCTCCTGCGTGGTCATTGCACCGATAGTCTCACCGGTCTCGGATGCCCGGGAAACACCATTGAGCACAGTGAAGAGGGCAAAGAAGAACGGCATCTGAATCAGGATGGGCAGGCAGGCCGCGAACGGGTTGGTGCCGTGCTTCTTGTACAGCGCCATCTGCTCCTGGGTCATAGCCTGGCGCGAAAGCTGATCGGTTTTGCCCTTGTACTTTTTCTGCAGCTTCCGCAGGTCAGGCTGCAGCGCCTGCATCCCTCGCTGGGCTTTGATCTGCTTGACAAATACCGGGATCAAGGCCGCACGGATCACCACCACGAGGCCGACGATCGAGAGAGTCCAGGTCCAGCCGGACGCCCCGTCCATCCCCAGGAAGGTGAACCCGTCGTGGAAGAACGTCATGATCCATGACACCAACCACTGGAACGGGAAAAGGATGGTACCGAAGAAATCCATAGCTATTTGCTCCTCAGGCCGCCGAGCGGCTTTCGTCATCAGCGGGAATCACAGGATGATTCAGCACAACAATTTGGGGTACTTTGCCCGCGGGAAACGTCCGTCCGCCAGCGGGAACATGATCCACGCCGCCGTCATTCCAGGGGTGGCATCGGCAAATCCGTCGCACAGCCAGACCGCTGCCCTTGATGGCACCATGCACAGTGACAGCTTCCAGGGCATAGGCCGAGCAGGAAGGGAAGAATCTGCAGACAGGTCCATACAAAGGGGAGATGACCGTTCGATACAGCTTCAGAAGTCCGATCACGGAGTTGGCCGGGAGGTCACGAAACTGGGAAACAGGAGAGTCGGCAGTGCTCATGTGCTGCCTCTCTTCCTGCTGGACGCTGAGTTGAATGCCCGGTCGAAGTCGCTGGCGAGCTGACTCCAGGTTGCATCAGCGGCAGGCGGCAACGCGCGGACCACTACGGCCAGTCCACTGGGATGCCGAGAGATGGCTGACGCCGCCATTTGTCTTAGTCTCCTCTTAACGAGGTTTCGTGTCACTGCGTTCCCCACGGCCTTTGAGACGATGAACCCGAACCTACTGGGATCCGTCTCAGGCGTGGTTACCGCGTATAACACCAAGTTCCGGCGCCCAGATCGGGAGCCGGAACGTACGGTATGGGTGAAGTCGGTTGCTGTCCGGACCCTGTTGATACGAGCCAACATTTAGAGACTCCGGAACAACTGGGTTGCTAGGACGTGTTGCGCCGCTGAACAGACCCGCGTCTTCGTCAAACTAGCTATGGCAGCTTATGCCGACAGCTCGGTGCGGCCTTTGCCACGGCGTGCTGAAAGGATGGCTCGGCCAGCGCGGGTGCGCATCCGAAGGCGAAAGCCGTGCTTCTTAGCCCGGCGGCGGTTATTCGGCTGAAAGGTCCGCTTGCTCACTGTATTTACTCCAAGACAATCTGAGGATGCGTCCAGTCCATTGCTACAAGGGGGAAGAACAGACTGGCGTTTCGATGTGTGTTGTCTGCGGGTGGAGCAGGGGCCGCGCATGTCGGCTCAGGGAACCGGTGTGCAGGCATGCAAAATGCAGACATATAGGACTACATAACGTTAGGCGACCGCGACCACACCAGTCAAACTGGGTGGCTCGGCTCCCGCAAGGTGACCCTGTGGTGTTTCTTTATGCACAATCTGTGGACAACTCTACCTACAAGGGCCCGAAACCCCCACCGGGGGCTCACGTGAAGGACGCTCTGAAGGCCCGGAGACCAGCTATCTTCTGCACTACCCATCCTCTAGTCTTGCCCAAGAGCCATTTATCCACTATCTGTGCATAACCCTGTGGATGATGGCCATTTTTTCGATGGACATGGTGAGAGGTATTTGTGGGCCCGGACGAGATAAATGACGTAGGGAGTTCTTGGCGCAAGGTCATCCGCACCCTGGAACACGATGAACGGGTAACCCCGCGACAGCGCGGCTTCGTGGTGTTAGCCCAGGCGCAAGGGCTAATCGGGACCACCCTGTTAGTTGCTGTTCCCAATGAGCTGACGCGTGAGGTTCTGCAGACCCACCTTAAGGCTGCACTCGACGAGGCTCTCCGGGCAGTGTTTCGGGAAGATCTGCAATGTGCTTTCGTCATCGATCCCGAGCTGACCCCCGTCGAGGTGGAGGATTCCGAGCCGGCAATGGTGAGCGAACCTATTCGGGAAGAAACCAAGCCAGCACCCACCCTTCCAAGCAATTCCCACGAATTCGGGCGCCTCAATCCGAAGTACATCTTCGACACCTTCGTCATCGGTTCCTCGAACCGTTTCGCCCATGCTGCCGCGGTCGCCGTAGCCGAGGCACCAGCCAAGGCCTACAACCCACTGTTTATCTATGGGGATTCCGGGCTGGGAAAGACCCACCTGCTCCATGCAATTGGTCATTATGCCCGGCACCTATACACCGGCATTCGTGTCCGGTACGTGAATTCCGAAGAGTTCACCAACGATTTCATCAACTCCATCCGTGACGATGAAGGAACAAGTTTCAAGCAGACCTACCGCAACGTCGACATCCTGCTCATTGATGACATCCAGTTCCTGTCCGGAAAGGACCGTACACAGGAGGAGTTCTTCCATACCTTCAATGCGCTCCACAACCACAACAAGCAGGTGGTCATCACTTCCGACCTTCCACCCAAGCAACTCTCCGGGTTCGAGGACCGAATGCGATCACGGTTCGAGTGGGGCCTACTCACAGACATCCAGCCCCCCGAACTCGAAACCAGGATCGCCATCCTGAGGAAAAAGGCGATCAGTGAGGGGATGAGTGCCCCTGACGATGTCCTCGAGTACATCGCTTCCAAGATCTCCACCAATATCCGCGAACTCGAGGGCGCACTGATCCGGGTTACTGCCTTCGCCAGCCTGAACCGTCAACCAGTGGATGTCACCCTGGCCGAGGTGGTTTTGAAAGATCTAATCACCGACGACGGCGCCCAGGAAATTACTTCGGCAGTCATCATGGCGCAGACGGCTGACTACTTCCAGATCAGCATGGAGGAGCTGTGCAGTAAATCGAGAACACGCACACTCGTCACGGCACGGCAGATTGCCATGTATCTCTGCAGGGAACTGACCGATATGTCTCTTCCCAAGATCGGACAAGAGCTCGGCGGCCGCGACCACACCACCGTCATCCACGCCGACCGGAAGATTCGAGAGCTCATGGCAGAGCGTCGCGCCATCTTCAACCAGGTCACGGAACTCACCAACCGGATCAAACATCGCCGGAAAGACGCATAACTACAGCGCTGGTATTAACAGGTGTGGATAGAACTGTGGATAACCGGTCGAACAACCCGCTTAAAAATGAGGACAACTTCCTCAGAGCTGTGGATCCGCGGAAATTCAAGGAATTTGCCCACACCCCACACCAAGCGTCCGTAACTTATATGCACAGGTTCTCAACAGGCTCCCATCAACGCCTGGCCGCTCAGCGGAGGTTATCCACAGTTTCAACAGGGGTTACTACCACTACGAACCTTAAATCCAAGAGTTCTTCCAAATAACATTTTCCCTGCTGCTCCACGGTCCATGCCCCACGCCGAACCCCAAAAACAGGTCGCGGGGCGGTTCGCGCAGTCAGGCTAAGCTTTCTGTAACTAATGTTGTTCCTTGCCCTGCGGCAAATTCCTTCACACCCGCTGGCTCAGCAACTTCGCAATGACCACGAAAGAGAAAGGCGGCACCCTTCAGTGAAATTCAGAGTTGAACGGGATGTACTGGCTGAGGCCGTGACCTGGACAGCGCGCTCCCTGTCCCCTCGCCCGCCCGTTCCGGTACTTTCTGGACTGCTGATTAAGGCCTCTAACGGTTCACTCAGCCTTGCCAGCTTCGACTATGAGATCTCTGCTCGTCTTGAAATTCCTGCAGATATTGCCGAGGAGGGGACCATTCTGGTCTCAGGCCGTCTCCTGGCCGACATCTGCCGAAGCCTGCCTTCTGCACCGGTTGAAGTGGAAACCGAAGGCACCAAGGTCACGTTGACTTGCCGCAACAGCAGGTTCAATCTCGCGACAATGCCCGAAGGCGAGTATCCGGAATTGCCAACACCACCCGAGATCAGTGGCGTGGTCGACGGAGATGCTTTCGCACAAGCCGTCTCCCAGGTGATTATCGCTGCAAGCCGCGACGATACCCTTCCTATCCTGACCGGAGTAAGGATGGAGATCGAGGACGATCTCATCACCTTGCTGGCTACCGACCGGTACCGCCTCGCCCTCCGCGAAGTAACCTGGAAGCCCAGAAATCCGGGCATTTCCACCAGCGCACTTGTCAAAGCAAAAACACTCAACGAGGTGGCCAAGACTCTCGGCAGCTCAGGAGACCTCAGCATCGCGTTATCTAACGACCGGGAACTGATCGGCTTCGAAAGTGGTGGTCGGAGGACAACTTCGCTGCTTGTCGACGGCGATTATCCAAAGATCCGTGCTCTTTTTCCGGAGAACACCCCGATTCACGCGACGGTTGAAACGAGTGTGCTTGTCGAAGCGGTTCGCCGTGTTTCCTTGGTGGCCGAGCGGAATACCGCCGTTCGAATGGCCTTCAGCGCGGGTCAGGTAACCCTCGATGCTGGTACCGGCGAAGACGCGCAGGCCTCTGAAGCGATCGAGGCGACTCTGGACGGGGATGACATCACTGTGGCGTTCAACCCGCACTATCTGAGTGAGGGTCTTGGCGCTTTCAACAGCAAGTTCGTACGTTTTTCCTTTACCACGCCACCAAAACCAGTAGTTATTTCGGCCCAGGAAGATGCCACCGGTGAGGACCGTACTGACTACAGGTACCTGCTGATGCCCGTACGTATGGCTAACCAGTAAGCACCCTCGGGGGTCATTCCCCCGGATTCCCTCACCGCCCCAGGAAGCGAAGCAGCAATGCACATTGGCCTCATCGGACTCGGCAAAATGGGTTTCAACATGCGCGAAAGGCTCCGCCGTAAGGGCCTGACCGTAACCGGGTACGACCGGAACCCGGAAGTAACAGACGTGGTGTCACTCGAGGCGTTGGTTTCCAGCCTCCCGGCGCCGCGTGTGGTCTGGGTGATGGTGCCGTCTGGTGCACCGACCCGCTCGGTCATTGCAGAACTTGGCAACCTCCTGGACGCCGGCGATCTGGTGATAGACGGTGGAAACTCACGATTTACGGAAGATCAGGCAAATGCTGGCGTGCTTGAGAACCGGGACGTCGCTTTCATTGATTGCGGAGTTTCCGGAGGAATCTGGGGTCTGGACAACGGCTATGGCCTGATGGTGGGGGGCTCACAGGCTGACGTCGAGCGGGTACTTCCCGTCTTTGATGCACTACGTCCCGATGGCCAGCGAGAAGAGAGTTTTGTCCATGTCGGAGACGTGGGGGCAGGGCACTACGCCAAGATGGTCCACAACGGTATCGAATACGGATTGATGCAGTCCTACGCTGAGGGGTATGAACTTCTGGCAGCCAAAGACATCATCAAGGACGTTCATGGTACTTTCCAGGCCTGGCAGCACGGCACCGTGGTTAGATCCTGGCTACTGGACCTCCTGGTGAAGTCGCTCGAGGAAGACCCGGCGCTGAGCAAAGTCGCCGGATACGTTGAGGATTCAGGCGAAGGCAGATGGACTGTTGAGGAAGCAATAGCAAGTGAGGTCCCGGTACCAGCAATCACGGCTGCCCTGTTCGCCCGGTTCTCTTCGCGCCAGGACGATGCACCAGCTATGAAAATGGTCGCGGCATTGCGTAATCAGTTCGGTGGGCACCCGGTTCGGGCACCCAGCGAATCCGCGTGAGTGGAGCATTGTGTACGTTCAGCACCTGTCCCTGACGGATTTTCGCAGCTATAGCCAGGTAGAGGTCCCCCTTGAAACCGGAACAACAGTTTTCGTGGGCCCAAACGGGGTGGGCAAGACCAACATCGTCGAAGCGATCGGTTACCTTGCTTCCCTCTCCTCCCACCGTGTCAGCACCGACAAGCCGCTGATCGCTTTCGACGCGGAGCGGGCCCTGATTCGCGGCAGGCTCGTCAGAGGAACCCAGACCACCAGTGTCGAGGTGGAAATCAATGCCGAGCGGGCCAACCGTGCCCGGATAAACCGGGCGAACCCAGTCAGGGCCAGCAACGCGGCCGGGATTCTGCGCACTGTGCTCTTTGCGCCGGAGGATTTGGCCCTGGTCAAGGGGGACCCTTCCAATCGCCGTCGTTTCCTGGATGACCTGATGGTGACGCTGCTTCCGCATCGGGCTGGCCTCGGCGCCGACTACGAGAGGGTTCTCAAACAGCGAAATGCGCTCCTCAAATCCGCGCGCACCACCGGTAGATTTACCACCTCCCATGAAACAACCCTCGATGTCTGGGATCAGCATCTCGCCGATACCGGTGCCAAATTGCTGCACGCCAGACTCGAGGTCCTCAGGCAGTTGCAGCCCCATCTGCAACATGCCTATCAGCAGCTCACCGATGGGTCCAAGGCGGCAATGGCGACTTACCGTTCGACCCTGGCGGGTCCAGCCGGTGAGGAACAACCCGCCGAGGACGACTCCCTCAACCGGATGAGCGTGAGTGAGCTGACAGTGAAATTTATCGCTGAACTCCTGGCCCACCGAAAGAAGGAACTGGACCGGGGGATCTCGCTGGTCGGCCCGCATCGCGATGACATCGAGCTGATCCTCGGCGGCACCATTGCAAAAGGCTATGCCTCCCACGGGGAGACCTGGTCGATGGCGTTGTCTTTACGGCTGGGATCCTATTACCTGCTGATCGAAGATGATCACACTCCCGGAGGGACACCTGTACTCATTCTCGACGACGTCTTTGCTGAACTGGATGCAAGCCGCAGGAAGAAACTTGCGACGATCGTTGGCGGGGCAGAACAAGTGTTGGTCACCGCAGCGGTGGGGGACGACATCCCGGATTCGCTGGCAGGACAGCAGTTCCGGGTAGTCCCGGGAGGGTTGGCCGATGATGGAAAAGACTAACCCAACTCCCGATAACCCAGCGGGCAACTCCCCGCCTCTGAGTACCCCGGTTTCAGATGCTCCAGCTGCCGGCGCCGCAACGGGCGTCCACGATCACACCAAGTCTCCACCCCTGGCCGAGGAATCCTCGTTCGATGCTCCGCAGTCCCTGCTGAATCGGGTGCGTGACGCGTCGAAAGGACGCGGAAATACCCGGGTGCCGGAGGGACGCCGTGATTCGGCGCCGCCCAAGCGCCGGCATACCGGGTCGGTAACCTACACGGGGCGCGATCCGGAGGGCCTGGGAAATGTCTTCAATAGATTGTTGAGTGAGCGGGGCTGGAAATCTCCGGTGGCGGTCGGCTCGGTGCTTGCCCGCTGGGATGAGCTGGTGGGACAGGAAATAGCGCTCCATTGCCGCCCCGAAAGCTTTGATGGAAATACCGTACTGGTTCGCTGCGACTCGACGGCCTGGGCAACCCAGCTACGGTTGATCAGCCCCATGTTGATTCAGCGGTTTGACGCGGAGCTGGGAAGCGGCGTCGTGACGCGCATCTCGGTGTTGGGTCCAGCCTCTCCCAATTGGCGAAAAGGTGGACGAACAGTCAAGGGACGGGGCCCCCGGGACACCTACGGGTAAGACCGGGCCAGAATGCCCAACACTCCCGCTCTTGCCAGTTCGATAAACGCCGTGTAGGGCCTTGAATTGCCCTCGGGAGGTATCCGGCCTTGGTAGGCGCCCTCCTGATGGCTCCTAACCGGCTTTATTCGCCAGTAGGAGCCTGTTTAGTGCGGTATTGTCGCGCCCGGCAAGGTAGAATGGGGGTAGTGGACATTCCCAAGGGGATGCCTTCGAACTGTTGCCTGTCCATCAGGTTTAGACAGTGCAGCTATTCACTTACTTGATTCCTACCTTTGAGGAGCCGACAGCGCCTGTGGCTAATGACAACGAGCTGGACGCCAAGACCCAGGGCACTGAGCAGCATACTGCTGGCGCCCAAAATGGGACCACCGGATATGACGCAAGTGATATCAGCGTCCTGGAGGGCCTTGAGGCGGTCCGCAAACGCCCCGGCATGTATATCGGTTCCACCGGTCCCCGGGGCCTGCATCACCTGGTGAATGAGGTGGTGGATAACTCGGTCGATGAGGCGCTTGCCGGGTATTGCGACACGATCAAGGTGACACTCCTGGCGGATGGGGGCGTCCGGGTGATCGACAACGGCCGCGGTATCCCCGTGGATATGCACCCCACCGAGGGACGCCCCACGGTTGAGGTGGTCATGACCATCCTGCACGCCGGGGGCAAGTTCGGCGGCGGAGGCTACGCTGTTTCCGGCGGGCTGCACGGAGTCGGTATTTCAGTGGTTAACGCGCTCTCGGCGCGGGTGGAAACCGAAGTCAAGCGGCAGGGATACGTCTGGAACCAATCATTCGCCGACGGTGGTAAGCCTGTGGGTGAGCTCCGCCGCGGTGCTGAAACTACCGAAACCGGCACCACCCAGACCTTCTACCCTGATGCCACGATCTTCGAAACGGTGGAATTCGATTTCGAGACCCTCCGGGCACGGTTTCAGCAGATGGCATTCCTCAATAAGGGACTGCGGATTGTCCTGGTGGATGAGCGCGTCATTGAGGTGGAAACCGAGGAAATTGCAGAGTCTTCCGAGGACGGTGGCGTCAGCGAGGACACCCCGAAGCACCGCCAGGTTGACTACATGTATGAGAACGGCTTGCTTGACTACGTCAATCACCTGAACTCCTCAAAGCGCGTCGACGTCATTCACGAAGACGTCATCGGATTCGAGACAGAGGACACCGATCGCAAGATCGCTGTCGAGGTAGCGATGCAGTGGACCAGCGCCTACTCAGAAAGCGTTCACACCTACGCCAATACGATCAACACACACGAAGGCGGCACCCACGAAGAGGGTTTTCGCGCGGCCATGACCTCGTTGATCAACCGCTATGCGCGTGACAAGAACATCATCAAGGAAAAAGACGAGAACCTTACCGGGGACGACATCCGTGAGGGTCTGACAGCCGTCATTTCTGTCAAGCTTTCCGAACCGCAGTTTGAGGGCCAGACAAAGACCAAGCTGGGCAACTCCGAGGCGAAGGGCTTTGTTCAGCGGGTTGTCACCGATCAGCTCGGTGACTGGCTGGAACGAAATCCCGGCCCGGCCAGGGACGTGATCCGGAAGTCAATTCAGGCAGCACAGGCTCGGCTTGCCGCGCGCAAGGCTAGAGAGTCCACCCGCCGCAAGGGGCTCCTGGAATCCGGGGGCATGCCCGGCAAGTTGAAGGATTGCCAGTCAAAGGACCCCTCAAAGTCGGAGATCTACATCGTGGAGGGAGACTCCGCGGGCGGCTCGGCTGTGCGGGGCCGGAATCCTGATACCCAGGCGATCCTCCCGCTGCGAGGGAAGATCCTGAACGTAGAGCGGGCGAGGCTTGATCGCGCGCTGGGTAACAGCGAGGTCCAGGCGATGATTACGGCCTTTGGTGCCGGCATTGGTGAGGACTTCGACGTCGCGAAAGCCAGGTATCACAAGATTGTGCTGATGGCCGACGCCGACGTCGATGGTCAGCACATCACCACGCTGCTCCTGACGCTCCTCTTCCGCTACATGCGCCCGCTGATCGAGAACGGCTACGTCTATCTGGCACAGCCGCCGCTTTATCGGATCAAGTGGTCCAACGCCACCCACTCCTACGTCTTCAGCGACCGTGAGCGGGATGAAGTGATCAAGATGGGGCTGGCAAACAACCAGCGGCTGCCTAAGGAAAACGGCGTCCAGCGCTACAAGGGCCTCGGTGAGATGAATTACACCGAGTTGTGGGAGACCACCATGGACCCGGACAACCGCACGTTGCTTCAGGTAACCGTTGATGATGCTGCGGCCGCTGATCAGATCTTCTCGGTTCTGATGGGTGAAGATGTGGAATCACGGCGAAACTTCATTCAGCAGAATGCGAAGGACGTTAGGTTCCTCGATATTTAGGGGGAATGGGGCGACGGTCGAGCGTCGTCATCATCTCCAACGGTCTTGATACTTAGAAAACTGAACGGAACTAACGTATGAGCGACGAAGAAACACCCGACCTTCCCCTCGAAGGGCGGGTCCTCGCCGATCGGGTTGAGCAAGTCGACCTGCAGACGGAAATGCAGCGGTCCTACCTGGATTACGCGATGGCAGTGATTGTCGGCCGTGCCCTTCCGGATGTGCGGGACGGGCTTAAGCCCGTTCACCGCAGGGTTCTTTACGCAATGTTCGATGGCGGCTACCGTCCGGACCGGTCCTTCAACAAGTGTGCCCGCGTGGTGGGTGAGGTCATGGGGCAGTATCACCCCCATGGCGACACAGCGATTTATGATGCCCTGGTGCGCCTGATCCAGGACTGGACCATGCGCTATCCCCTTGCCCTGGGGCAGGGAAACTTCGGCTCGCCCGGCAACGATGGCGCGGCTGCTCCCCGGTATACCGAAACCAAAATGGCCCCGCTGGCCATGGAAATGGTGCGGGATATCGACGAGGAAACAGTCGATTTTCAAGACAACTACGACGGGAAAAACCAGGAACCAACCATCCTCCCAGCCCGGTTCCCCAACCTGCTGGTCAATGGGTCATCCGGTATCGCCGTCGGTATGGCCACGAACATCCCGCCGCACAACCTGCGGGAGGTTGCCTCAGGTGTCCAGTGGTACCTCGAGAATCCCGACGCGACCAAGGAGGAGCTCCTCGAGGAGCTCCTGGTTCGGATCAAGGGACCGGACTTCCCCACCGGTGCGCAGATCCTGGGCCACAAGGGCATCGAGGACGCCTACCGGACCGGCCGTGGATCGATCACCATGCGGGCAGTGGTGAACGTTGAGGAGATTCAGGGCCGCACCTGCCTGGTGGTCACCGAACTGCCGTACCAGGCGAATCCCGACAACCTGGCCATCAAGATCGCCGACCTCGTCAAGGACGGCAAAATCAGCGGTATCGCCGACCTGCGTGATGAAACCTCGGGTCGCACCGGCCAGCGCCTGGTCGTTGTGCTCAAGCGCGACGCCGTCGCGAAGGTAGTCCTCAACAACCTCTACAAGCACACTCAGCTGCAGGACAACTTCAGTGCCAACATGCTGGCCATCGTTGACGATGTTCCCCGCACCCTGAGCCTGGACGCCTTCATCCGTCACTGGGTCACTCACCAACTCGAAGTGATCGTCCGCCGGACCCAGTATCGGTTGCGGAAAGCCGAAGAGGCCGCCCACATTCTGCGCGGCCTGCTGAAAGCACTCGACGCGCTCGATGATGTTATCGCCCTGATCAGAAGGTCATCGACTGTCGAGGATGCCCGGAACGGGTTGATCACGCTGCTGGAAATCGATGAAATTCAGGCTCAGGCCATCCTGGATATGCAGCTTCGCCGGCTTGCCGCCCTGGAACGAAAGAAGATCCAGGATCAGCACGCCAAGCTCGAAGCGGAAATCACCGAGTACCAGAAGATCCTCGCCTCCAAAGAGCTGCAACGGGACATTGTGTCCACCGAGCTCCAGGAAATCGTCGACAAGCATGGTGATGACCGGCGCACGGAGATTCTCCTGGGCTACGACTCGGACATGAGCATGGAAGACCTGATCCCCGAAGAGGAAATGGTTGTCACCATCACCCGGGGAGGCTACGTCAAGCGGACCCGCAGCGACAATTATCGTCAGCAGGCTCGCGGCGGCAAGGGAATCAAGGGTGCCCAACTCCGTGGCGACGACGTGGTCGAGCACTTCTTCGTCACCACCACCCACCACTGGTTGCTCTTCTTCACGAACCTGGGACGGGTGTACCGGGCCAAGGCCTACGAACTGGTCGAGGCTGGGAGGGATGCGAAGGGTCAGCACGTCGCGAACCTTCTGGCGTTCCAGCCGGACGAGACGATCGCCCAGGTACTGGATCTGCGCGACTACCAGCAGTCCCCCTACCTGGTGCTGGCCACCAAGCGGGGCCTCGCCAAGAAGACCCGGTTGGAAGATTATGACACCAACCGCACGGCCGGGGTGATTGCCATCAACCTGCGCGACAGCGATGAACTGGTCTCCGCTCAGCTGGTCTCCGAAAGCGATGACATGATGCTGGTGTCTCGGAAGGGGCAGTCGCTCCGATTCACCGCTACCAACGAGGCACTACGACCCATGGGTCGGGCCACCTCGGGTGTCACCGGCATGAAGTTCCGCGAAGAGGACGAGCTGCTGGCCGCCAACGTGGTCACCGATGAGTCCTTCGTGTTCATCGTCACCGAGGGCGGCTTCGCAAAGCGGACCAAGGTCGAGGAGTACCGTGTGCAG
The DNA here is from genome assembly GCF_015752345.1 of Arthrobacter sp. CAN_A212. Classification (NCBI taxonomy): domain Bacteria; kingdom Bacillati; phylum Actinomycetota; class Actinomycetes; order Micrococcales; family Micrococcaceae; genus Arthrobacter; species Arthrobacter sp. CAN_A212. The sequence continues at coordinate 24,569 of NZ_JADOUT010000015.1, read as the reverse complement.
GGTCGGGGTGGTCTCGGGATCAAGGTGGCCAAGCTGGCCGAGGAGCGCGGCGACCTGGTGGGAGCGCTCATTGTCCAGGAGGAGGATGAGGTACTCGTAGTCATGGGGGGAGGCAAGGTGGTCCGTTCAGCGGTCACCGGCGTCCCGGCCAAGGGGAGGGACACGATGGGTGTCATCTTTGCAAAGCCCGACAAGAAGGACCGGATCATCGCCGTCGCGCGGAACAGCGAACGGGGGCTGGCCATCGAGGAAGGCACCGTGGAACTAGTGAATGAAGGGGCCGAATCCGGTGGGCCCGCAATCGATGAAGTACCGTTGACGTCAGAGGAAGCGGCTGAGCCAGACGCACAGTCGCCGGATAATGGAGGTACCGAGTGAGTTCGCCTAACTCAAACCCGCGGGCAACCGGAAGCGGATCGGTCAAACAGACCGGCACCGGCCCCCGGGTGAACGCTCCCGCACGCCCCACCCAGAAGCCGTCGAATTCCGCGCCGGGCAACCGGCCGACCGGGAACCGTCCGGGTCTGGTCAAACCGGCGCCCAAGGCCAAGGCACGCAAGGCGAGGCTCCTGGTCAGCAAGGTGGACCCCTGGTCTGTCCTGAAGATGTCCTTCCTCCTGTCGGTGGCCTTGGGGATCGTGACAGTGGTTGCCGCGATTGTCATTTGGACGGTACTGGACCTCACCGGAATTTTTGACGGCGTGAATGACCTGCTACGCGAAATCGCGGGAACCGAGAGCGGAGGGTTTGACCTTCGCCAGTTCGCCTCACTTGGACAGGTAGTGTCCTTCGCGACCATCATTGCGGTGGTGAACGTGGTTTTGTTGACCGCTCTGGCGATGCTTTCAGCCGTCCTGTACAACATTTCCTCCACCCTGGTGGGTGGAATTGGCGTCACCCTCACCGACGACTAACCAGGCATATCCGAACCGGTTTCGGGTCGATTTGATGATTGCGGAGATACTCCTGTAAAGTCGTATTTCGGCCCGAACAGGCTTCGGGGCGTATAGCTCAGGCGGTTAGAGCGCTTCGCTGATAACGAAGAGGTCCCAGGTTCAAGTCCTGGTACGCCCACGGACCTACCACCCGCAGGTCACTGCGACAGAAGGAACACTGTGAAAAAGTTGTTGGTAGTTGCAGCAGCTCTGGTCAGTGCTTTCGCCTATAAAAGGTGGCAGGAATCCGAGAGGGAAAAGGCAGTATGGAGCAAGGCAACCGACACGGTTGACTAGGCTATACTGATGAGGTTGCCGTAACAGCAATCGTTCGGGGGCATGGCGCAATTGGTAGCGCACCTGCTTTGCAAGCAGGGGGTTCGGGGTTCGAGTCCCCGTGCCTCCACCGAAGGGGAAAAGGTCCTGGTCTGCTGACCGGGGCCTTTTCCTTTTAACATATGCTTCTTAGGTGCTCTAGGGTTACTGGGTGATCATCTTCCTGTCGGTCCTGGGTGTCCTTGGCGTGGCTGCGTCAGGTCCCATTATGGCGGCGACAGTGGCGCCAGCTCTGGCCATCGCCTTCTGGCGGAACGCGATAGGCGCGATTGTGATGGGCGGCCCAGCGCTGCTCTCAAAACGTCACGAGTTCAGGGCCCTCCGCCGAACCGATTTCGTTCGTCTGTCCGTGGCGGCAACCGCTCTGGCCCTTCACTTTGCCTGTTTCATCACGGCCTTGAAGCTCACCTCGGTGGCCGCTGCAACGGCGCTGGTGTGTCTGCAGGTGGCCTGGATTGCCCTGTTCAACGCGATCCAGGGGTCGCGCCCCACAACCAAGGTGATGGTAGGGCTCGGTGTCGCGCTGGCCGGCGTCGTCGTGATTACGGGTTTTGACCTCACCCTGTCCCAGGACGCGATAATCGGGGACCTTCTGGCTCTGGCCGGAGGAGCCCTGGCCGGTATCTACCAGATGGCCGGGGCGGGCGCGCGGAGGACCATGTCGACCGGAACGTACACCACCCTGTGCTACGGAGGGTGCGCAGTGATCCTGCTGGCGCTATGCCTGATCTTCAGGCAACCCCTCACAGGATTCTCCCCGGCGGCGTGGGCCGGAATTCTCGCCGTCACCCTGGTGGCACAGCTCATGGGGCACACGGTCTTCAACCACCTGCTTGCGGTGATGAGCCCCCTGACGGTCTCGATGATCATCCTGCTGGAGATTCCCGGGGCGGCCCTGCTCGCCGCGGTCTTCCTGGGGGAACAGTTGCCAGCAGGGACCTACGGGGGGCTGCTTCTGATCCTTGTCGGCCTGGCAATCGTGGTTCGGGGCCAGACCAACCGCAACGCCCGCGTGACCGCAGAGGTGCCGCCACCGGCAATGGGCGGATCTTAGGGGCTCTCCGCCGACCCGCTGGCGAGGACCTGTGGAGTGCCGCCGCGTTTCGCGGCCTGAGGACTGCGCGCCGAGTGCACGGCCCGAATCATTTTTGCCGGGTAGTAGATGGACATGAAGATCAGAGGTGGGATCTTCAGGATCCGTTTGTTGATCTGGTGAGCCTTGTAGGTGCGATCAAAGCGGGTGACGTAGTAGCGGTAGTCCTTGGGCGAGTCCTCAAGCCGTCGCGCTGACATGCCGCTGATCATTGTGGGTAGGTATCTGATCATCAAATCGTGCTCGGCGAGGTGGAGAGACAGATCGATATCTTCGTGCATCTCGTCGGCCTGGTCGCGGCAGGTTGAGTCGCGGATCTGTTCCCAGGCCGTGCGCCGAATGGCCATGTTTGATCCGAACAAAAAGTGGTACTGATTGCGCGCCAGTTTCAGGACCAGTTGGCGGAGTCTATCGTCAGCCTTCAGTCCCCAGCGACGCATTGGCATATCGTAATAGACCACGGGGCCGGTGGCTGCGGCCACGCCGGAGTCCAGGAAACCGGCAAGAACCTGTTCCACCCAGTCGGGTTCAGGTACCGAGTCCGCGTCAAGGCGACCGATGATGGTTCCCGCAGCATTGTCGAACCCAAAATTGCGGGTGGGAATCAGACCCTGCTCTGACGAATACTCAAGAAGTTTGATGCGGCTTTCCGGGTATTCCAGTTGCATCTGGCGGACGATACCGTTGGTGCCGTCGGTGGAGCGGTTATCGACCACCAGGATCTCATCAGCAGGTACGGATTGGTAGATCGCCGCAATCAGGCACTGCCTGATCACGCTTTCCTCGTTGTAGGCCGGAATGACTATCGAGACGGCGTTCTGGGGAGGGGACACGGCGGTAAATCTACCACTCGTGAGATTGTCCGGGGCGGAGGAGACAAAAAAGGGAAGGGCGGCTCCTGTGGAGACGCCCTTCCCTCGGGTGTTATACCAATGGACTACTTGGTGGCGTCCTTTGCGTCTTCAGCCGCGTCCCGGATCTTCCCGGTGGTGGACGTCCCCGCCGACTTGGCTGCGTCGGTGGTGCCATCCACAGTCTCTCCTGCCTTGGCGGCTGCGCGATCGGCGGCTTCCTTGATGTCTGATACAACATCCTTGGCCTCCTTGGCACGCTCTGCTTCGCCGGTGGGCTTGGTGTCAACCTTGACGGGAGTCTTCCAAGGGTCCTCGACTGGCTTGGATGCACGCCAGATTGCTACGCCGGCAGTGACGGCCGCGGCAATGATGCCGAAGATCAACCAACCCTTGCTGCCACTCTTCTGACGCTTCTTCAGGTCGCGGGATGCCTTCATCGCTGCCGCTGCGGCAGCTTTCTGGGCCTTCTTGACAGCCTTTTTGTCGCCGGTCACCCGGGTGACCGCACGATTTACTGGGTCCGGGATGGTTGCACCGGACAGTGAGCGGGAGACGGAATCCGCCGCGTCACCCAGTTTGTGGGACAGGGTCGGCAGGTAATCGCCAACAACCTTGTCCCGAGCATTGTTGATGGCTGGAGCCGCCCGGTCCAGAGTCTTCTGGATGTGCGGCGTGGTGCTGTCGACCACGTGCGAGATGCGTGGGGCAACCTTGTCCAGTCCGTCCTGGATACGGGGGGTGACGGTCGAGATGCCATCGGAAATTCCGTGAGCGGCCCGCTGCACTCCATGCTGGATTGCAGGCGACGCCGATCCGTAGCCTTTTTCGATACGCGGCGCCACCCAGTTGTAGGCTGCGTCCACTCGTGGTGCTGCCCAGTCCCGTGCGGCTTCGGCACTCGTTGCGACGGTCTTTTCGATGTCGCGTGTCATACGTTTGTTCTTCTTCACATCTGCCTCCCGGGGATAGTGACTGTTGACTGTCAGCCTACGTGTTATCGCTATGCCGTGCTATTCGCTGCCCGGTTTCCTGCTCATTTTTCACTGTGCGCGGAACACTTCATTCTCAGCTCATTACCAGGGGGTGCATGAAAGAATGTGGATATGACAGCTATTGCAACAGCACAGGCAACTATCCATACCAACATCGGCGATATCAAGGTAAACCTTTTTGGGAATCACGCGCCGAAGACCGTGCAGAACTTCACTGGTCTCGCCACGGGAGACAAATCCTGGACTCATCCCAAAACCGGGGAGGAATCTACCAAGCCGATGTACGACGGCACCATTTTCCACCGTGTCATCAAGGACTTCATGATCCAGGGCGGCGACCCTCTGGGACAGGGAATCGGCGGACCGGGCTACCAGTTCGACGATGAAATCAACCCCGACCTCGACTTCACGGCACCGTACAAGCTGGCCATGGCCAACGCGGGGATCCAGGGTGGCCGTGGCACCAACGGATCGCAGTTCTTCATCACCTCGGTGCCCACCACGTGGCTGCAGGGCAAGCACACCATCTTCGGCGACGTCACCGATGAAGCCTCCCGGGCTCTCGTTGAGCAGCTCAATGCGATCCCTACCGACTCCAGGGACAAGCCACTCGAGGATGTTGTGATCAATTCGATCACGGTAGAGCAGCTCTAAAGCCCACATGACATACGGAATCCCGGCGGATCAGCCGCAACAGGAAGTCCCCGTGTGCCCCCGACACGCAGACCGCGTCAGCTACGTCCGCTGCCAGCGGTGTGGCAGGCCAACGTGTCCGGAGTGCCAGCGGCCGGCGGCCGTCGGGATTCAGTGTGTAGATTGCGTGAAGGAAAGCGCACGCAACGCCCCCACCCCACGAACCATCTTCGGAGGGTTGGCCCGGCAGGGAAAACCGATCCTCACCTTCTCGATCATCGGCGTCTGCGCAGTGTTGTTCCTGTTGCAGAATCTCATTCCCGGTTTGACCGGGGCGTTGGCGTACGCGCCTGCCTATACCTCTGAGTTCATTCCCCCTGAACCCTGGCGGATGCTGACGGCCGCATTCCTCCACTCCACAGGATTCCTCCTCCACATTGCCTTCAACATGTACGCGCTGTGGATTATGGGTCAAGCCCTTGAGCCCCTGCTGGGACGCGCCCGGTTCCTGGTGCTGTATCTCCTGGCAGCCTTCGGCGGCTCAGTCGCCGTCCTGCTGCTATCGAACCCCCTCCAGTCGGTGGTGGGAGCCTCCGGAGCAGTGTTTGGCCTGTTCGGCGCAATGTTGGTGGTACAGCGCCGGAGGGGCGGTGATGTGCGCCAGCTGGTGGTCCTGATTGCCATCAACGGCGTTCTGGGCTTCGTGGTACCGGGTATCTCCTGGCAGGCCCACCTCGGGGGGCTCCTGACCGGTGCTGCCGCCGCGGCGATCATCGCCTACGCCCCCAAGGGGAGCAACCGTGCCCTGATCCACTGGGGCGGTCTGGCAGGTCTGGCCCTCATCTTGGTGGCCCTGACGTTGCTCGGCGCCACCCTGGTTCAACTTCCCCTCCGCTGAACGTTGTCCACAGGGTTTATCAACAGCGGGGATAACTTACACACATGTAATTCCACAGGTGTGGATAAGCATGGGCCCGGATCTTAAGGGAATGAGCCCCCAAATCCCCAAAGTTACCCACACCTGTGGATAACTTAGTGCACAACATGTGTACGAAGCATGGAGCCCGGCTTCTCCGGGGTGGACCAGCCACGAAAAAGCGCCCGCGGTAATCCCGGAGAGTGGCCCAAGGGGCCCCTCCCACGGTAACCGCGGGCGCTTCGTGAAAGGAGGGGTCAGCGCCACCGGGTGGTCATCAGGAATCCAACAATGGCCAGACCGAAGCCAATCAGGATATTCCACGAGTCGATCGAGGGGATGGGGAACCGAGCCTCGGACACGTAGTAGACAATGATCCAGAGGAGGCCCAAAATCATCAGGCCAAACATTACTGGCTTGTACCAAACCGGGTTGGGCTTCGGTTCGGTGGAGGCGGGGGTGTTGGACTGGGTCGGCTTTTTACGGGACTTCGACTCGGGCACTGGTCCTCCTAGATGGGTGAAGCCAAAGCAGCTTCGCCATGGTGTTTACCCTCACAAGGGCTCGGCAGTCGGTGATTACACAAGCTATCCTGAAAAAAAGGATCAATGTCATCAGCACGGTGGAACCCTAATTCTAACCAATGAACCGGTCGCAGGGTGCCTCACCCTCCACGCTTGTCGGTGGTAGGTACCCGTCACGAACACGGTCAGTGCTGACAACCCCGGTCTTTACCGCTTTGATAGTTCAATGATTGGCAGTCCACGAGCACTATGTCCAAGACCACCCGCATTTTGGTTATCGACAACTACGACAGTTTTGTCTACACCCTGGTCGGCTACCTTCAGGAACTGGGTGCCGAGACGACCGTGGTGAGGAACGACGACGTCACGCTGGCTGAGGCGATAGCTCTCGCCGAGGTGCGCGATGGTGTACTGATCTCCCCCGGCCCCGGAACGCCGGCTGATGCTGGGATCTGCGTCGACATGATCAGGTGGTGTGGGGCGAATTCCCTGCCCATGCTCGGAGTCTGCCTGGGTCACCAAGCCCTCGCTGAAGCCTTCGGCGGGACAGTCACCCACGCTCCAGAGCTGATGCACGGCAAGACCTCGCTGGTGGAGCATGATTCCGGCAGCATCTTCACCGGTCTCCCTTCGCCATTGACGGCCACCCGGTACCATTCGCTGGCAGCGGTGAGCGAGGTGGTGCCGCCGGACCTGGTGGTTACCGCCCGGACGGCCAGCGGTATCATCATGGGCCTGGAACACAGGACAGCCCCGCTGTGCGGGGTGCAGTTCCATCCCGAGTCAGTCCTCACCGAGGGCGGCTACCGCATGCTGGGGAACTGGCTCGAGTCCCTGGGGCTGACAGGTGCAGCCGAAAAATCCTCCACCCTGAGCCCACTCATCACCAAGTAGGAAATACCCGTCAGGGCTCCTCCGGTGCTTCCGACGGAGTCTCACCGGCTGATGGGGTGGTTTTAGGATCGCTGGAGGGCTCCTCTTCCGGGACGGGTTCAATCGCCACGGTCAGAACGATTTCAGTACCCGGGGGGACGGTCGATTCAGGGTCGACACTCTGGTCGGTCACGACGTTGGGGTCGACGACGGCGTTCTCGACTTCCTCCACCCTGACGGTCAGGCCGCGGACCGGATCTTCAAGCAGTGCGGTGGCCTCATCGATGGGCAGCTCGATCACCCGCGGTACTTCCACCAGTCCCGTCGAGAGCACCAGATCCACCTCCGAGCCGACCGGTACTGATTCCCCCGCTGCGGGGCTGGCGGAAATTACCCGGCCAGCGGGAACCGTTGCGCTGTTCTCCTCGGTGACTTCTCCCCCGCTCAGATCTGCTGACGAGAGAGCGTCGCGGGCAGATGACTCTGTCATTCCCATGATGGCTTCGGGGATTACCGCCTCGGAGGGACCTTCGGAGATGGTCACATTGACTGTGGACCCCGGTTCGATGTCGGCTCCGGCCCCCGGATCGGAATCAATCACCAATCCCGGGTCGATGGTGTCACTGAAATCCTCTTCGAACTGCGGGCGCAGATCTGCTGCAAAAATGGCATTTGCTGCCTCATCCTGGGTCATTCCTGCGACGGACGGAACCTCTTGCAGCACCGGGCCCTCGGGCTGGGTATTCAAAAGGTTGAACAGCACAAACGTTCCACCAGCGAGGACCAGGGCCACGATGATGAAGAACGTGGTGGTCCAGGCGCGGCGGGTGGCACGACGGCGATCGTCGTTTTCATCGTTCCGATCGTCGAAGGTTCGCGGCATGGGCAGTAGAGGCTGCTCGTCGGTGACGGGCCCCGAGCTCATAGAGCCGCCGGCTAGCACCTTCGCCATGGCGCGGGTCTGGGGTCCCTCGTCGACTGTAGCCGCGGGCAGGGTCGAAAAGGCCTCGGTCGCTCGCTCCTGGGTAGATGAAAGGATCACTCCCCGTCGCGCGTCCTGCAGTGCGGTGCGGAAGGCGACGGCATCCTGGAAACGGTCCTGGCGGTCCTTCTCCAGGGCTCGCTTCAACACTGCGTCCAGCGCGGGTGACACCTCAGGATTGAACTGGCTCGCGGGTTTTGGTTCCTCCCGGACATGCTGATAAGCCACCGAGACGGGGCTGTCGCCGATGAAGGGTGGGCGGGCGGTGAACAGTTCGTACATCAGACAACCGGCGGAGTACAGGTCACTGCGCGCGTCGACTGTCTCCCCCCTCGCCTGCTCGGGTGAAAGGTACTGGGCGGTCCCGATCACAGCCTGGGTTTGGGTCATGGTGGCGGCGGAGTCGGCGATGGCTCGGGCGATACCGAAATCCATCACCTTGACGTTGCCCTCGGGGGTGATCATTACGTTGGCGGGCTTGATGTCGCGGTGCACAATTCCGGCTTTGTGGCTGTACTCCAGCGCAGACAGGACCCCCACCATGTGTTCGGCCGACTCATCGAGGGAGAGCTCATCCGCTCGGATCAGGTCGCGAAGGGTCCGCCCGGCCACGTATTCCATCACGATGAACGGCACCCGGACATCGTCGATCGAACGCCCTGCAATCTCTTCTTCGCCGGTGTCGTAGACCGAAACAATCGTGGGATGGTTCAGAGCGGCAACGGCCTGCGCCTCCCGGCGGAACCGCGACTGGAACAGGGGGTCCCTGGCCAGGTCCCGGCGCAGCACCTTGATGGCGACCGACCGGCCCAACCGGATGTCACGGCCGAGGTGGACATCGGCCATGCCGCCACGGCCGATGAGCTCACCTACTTCGTAACGTCCGTTGAGGACCCTGTCAGTGGTCACGTGGTTGCCTTCCGCCTGCATCTGATCGTATGGGAAGCGCTATGGCGCTTCAGTGGTGGGTGGGGGACTGGTGGCGGTGGGTTCCTCCGTCGGCGGTGGTGTGGTCACGACGGGAGGACCGGAGGACACCACATAATTGACAGTGCTCCCCGGTTCAACTTCCGAACCTTCGCCGGGGTCCACACTGAGGACAGTTCCCGCTGGTTCTCCGGACTCTTGTTCGCCAGTCCGGGCGCCGCTGAGTCCAGCGTTGGCAAGAGACTGGGTAACCTCCTGCTCCGTTGATCCAATGAGGCCGGATGGTACTTCCACCGGGGCGGGCCCCGAGGAAGCTGTCACGGTGACGGCCGCTCCACGTGCGAGGGTGCCAACCGGGCTGACACCGAGAACGAGTCCCTCAGCAATGTCGGAGCTCTCTTCGACCGTGGTGACTGCCAAACCCAGTGCTGCGAGTTCGTCCACTACTTCGCCCACGGGGCGACCCTCAAACTGGGCGGCGCTAATGACGATCTCCGGGGCTTCAGTGGTTTCAACAGGTTCGGTGGTCGGCTCTTCCGAAGGGGTCTCCGACTCGGTCTCCGTTTCTGTTGCCGTTTCCGTTTCCGTCGCAGAGGCGCTGGTGGAGGGACTGGCGGAAGTTGATGTTACCGGCGGGACGGTCGGATCGTCGTCGGCCCCGGAGAGAACCGGCCACAGGAAGAACAGTCCGACGGCCAGACCCACCAACAGGAACAGTAGAACCAGGGGTATCAGCCACGGACTGCGTCCACGGGATTGCTCGACTGGATCGCCGCGGTCGATTTCTTCTTCCTGCCATTCGCGGGATGCACCTACGGCCCCCGCTCCGGCCGCAGCACCGACCACCGGCATTGACGATGTCGACGTCGGCACGACGCGCGTGGCCGACGTCGTAGCCGCGGGGACGGGTGCGGTGATCGGGCCAGTGTTGCCACCGAAGAGCAGCATCCCGGGGACGGCGGCCTCGGCCGCGCGGATGTCATTCCGGCGGATGGCAGCGACTGCCTGGGCCAGGAGCTCGGCATCCGCTGGACGGTCGGCCGGGTCTTTGGCGAGCATAGAGGCAATGAGGGCGCGGACCGGCCGCGGAATGGTTTCCGGAAGGGGCGGTGGGGCGTCATTGACCTGCGCCAGCGCGATCGCGATCTGCGATTCGCCTGAGAAGGGCCGTCGACCGGCCAGAAGCTCGTACCCGATCACGCCCAGCGCGTAGATGTCACTTGACCCGGTGGCAGCCTGGCCGGTTGCCTGCTCAGGCGCCAGGTACTGGGCGGTACCCATGACCTGCCCGGTCGCGGTCAGCGGCACCTGGTCTGCCAGCCGCGCGATACCGAAGTCGGTGATTTTGACTCGTCCATCGGGAAGGATCAGCAGGTTGCCCGGCTTCACATCCCGGTGCACCAGTCCCTGACGGTGGGCAACCGACAGAGCCGTTGCTGTCTGACCGACGATGGACAGGGTGCGGTCGGGTGAAAGGATCTGTTCGCGCTCGATAATGGTGGACAAGGGCTGGCCAGGAACCAACTCCATGACGAGGTAGGCAGATCCGCCCTCCTCGCCGTAGTCGAAGACATTGGCGATTCCGTCGTGGTTGAGCAGAGCGGTGTGGCGGGCTTCGGCGCGGAAGCGGTCAAGGAAATTGGGATCACCCGTATATTCCTCTTTGAGAATCTTTATGGCAACCTCGCGGCCCAGGACCTGGTCCATCGCCTTCCAGACCTCACCCATTCCGCCAATGGCGATCCTGTCGGTCAGCTTAAACCGACCGCCTAAGGTGATACCCGATGTAGGTCTCACTTATTCAACACCGCCTCAATCAATTGCTTAGCGCTTGGACTTGTTAGTTGGCCACCCGTCGCGATGTCCACGTTCTGCATCACGATCGACACCACCACCTCCGGGTCGTCAGCCGGAGCGAATCCGGTGAACCAGGCGTTGTCACCCTGCCCTGATACCTCCGCCGTTCCGGTTTTACCCGCCACCTCAACACCGGGAATGGCAGCTGATCGAGCAGTGCCGTTGTTGACGACATTGACCATCCAGTCAGTGAGCTGGTTGGAAGTATCGACGCTGATCGACTCGCTCAACACCTCAGGCTCGGGTGCACTGATGCGTTCGAGGTCGGGGGCACGCAGGGCCTTCACCAGGTTCGGTTTCATCAGGACTCCGTCGTTGGCGATTGCTGCATTCACCATGGCCATCTGGAGTGGGGTGACCCGGACGTCGAACTGCCCGATAGCCGACTGGGCGAGCTCAGGCTCGGAGGGTGCTTCCGGGAACTGGCTGGCCTCGACCCGAACAGGGATGCCGAAGGTTTCACCGAAACCGAAATCCTGTGCCTGCGCCAGGACTGCTTCGGCGCCAAGGTCCCAGGCGATCTGTGCAAACGGGGTGTTGCACGACTGTTCCAGTGCGAACTCGAGCGTCGCGGTTGTCTGGGACGCGCAGCCGCCGTTGACGAAGTTCGGAAGGCCCACATCAGTGCCGGGCAGGTCCAGGACTGCAGGGTTGGGGATGACAGACTCGTCGTCGAAGTCTCCCGATTCCAGCGCGGCAGCGGCGACCACTAGCTTGAAGACTGACCCCGGCGCCACCAGGGATTCGGTGGCCGGGTTGAAGTACGGGGAAAGCCCGGGCACGGTCGATAGTTCCTCAAGGTTCTGCAACACAATTGAGGTGTCGTGTCCGGCCAGGAGGTTCGGGTCATAGGAAGGCTTGGACACCATGGCGATGATGTTGCCGGTTCCGGGTTCCATCACCACGATCGATCCCTGCTGGCCATCCGGGATCAGATCCCAGGCGAGTTGCTGAATCTCCGGGTCAATGGTGAGTTCCACCGAGGCGCCCTGGACCTGGGCGCCCGAGAAGAGCTGGACGATGCGGTCGTAGAACAACTCGTCGCTTGTGCCGGACAGTTCGTCGGCCATCACACTTTCCAGGTGTGTGGCGCCGTTGGCTAGCGAGTAGAAGCCGGTGAGGTGCGCGTAGAGGTTCGGCTCGTTGTAGACCCGCTGGAAGTTGAACTCGTCGTCTGAAGGGACGGATTCGGCGACCGCTCGTCCGTCGACCAGGATCGAGCCGCGGTTCTTCCCGAAGTCCTGCAGCAGCGACCGGTTGTTCCAATCGTTGTCGCTCAACGCTTCGGCTTCAAAAAACTGGACAAAGGTGAGGGATCCAAGGACCAGGGTGAACATTGCCAGCGCCACCAGCCACGCGCTTCTTATTGCCTGGTTCACGGGGTAACCTCCCTGGATTGGCCGGTGAGCGATCCGGTGCGGAAATCCTGAGGGTCAGGGAAAGAGTCTTTCATCGGCCCGGTGACCGCCGGACGGCGAGCCGACTCGGAGATGAGAAGCAGGATGGCGACGATGATCCAGTTGGCGAGCAGCGACGATCCGCCGGCGGACATGAAGGGTGTTGTGAGACCGGTCAGGGGTATCAGTCGGGTCACTCCGCCCATCACCACGAAGCACTGCAGGGCGATGGTGAAGGATAGGCCGCACGCCAGCAGCTTCCCGAAGCCATCCCGGGTACCCAGTGCGGTGCGGATACCTCGGGAGACCAGGAGGACGAAGAGCATGATGATCCCGAAGAGTCCGATCAGGCCTAGCTCCTCACCGAGGGCGGCGATGATCATGTCGCTGTTGGCGTAGATCACCAGATCCGGTCGTCCTTCACCGAGACCTGTCCCAAAGAGGCCGCCGTTGGCCAGCCCGAAGAGTCCCTGGACCACCTGGAAGCTACTTCCTGCCTCCCGGTTAAAAACTTCCGGGTCGAAGGCGTTAATCCAGCTGTCGATGCGTAGCGAAACATGGCTGAACAATTGGATCGCGGCGAACCCGCCGGCAATGATCATCAGCAACCCGATGAGGATCCAACTGAACCGGCTGGTGGCGACATAGATCATCACCATGAACAGGCCGAAGAACAGCATGGACGACCCCAGATCGCGCTGGAAGATCAGGACGCCGATGCTGACCATCCACGCGGCCACCATCGGGGCCAGGTCCCTGAACCGTGGCAACTGGACCGGGCCAACCTTCTTGCCCGCAAGCAGGATCAGGTCCCTGTTGGTGGATAGATAACCGGCGAAGAATATTGCGAGGGTGATCTTGGCGATTTCGCCTGGTTGGAACGTTCCGAAACCAACGTTGATCCAGATGCGGGCGCCGTTGATCTCCAGGCCCAGGGGGGTCAGGGGCAGCAGGAGGAGGACGGCGCTTGCGATCAGGGAGATATAGGTAAACCGGCGGAGAACCCGGTGATTCTTGAAGACCAGCAGGACCGCAATGGATGCTGCCATGGCAACGGAGGTCCAGAGGAACTGGCTTTCAGCGACAGTGGTGTCGTTCGCCAGGTCGATCCGGTAGATCATGGCGAGCCCAATACCGTTCAGAGCAATCACGATTGGAAGTATTACTGGATCGGCATATTTTGCCCTGACCCGCAGCACCAGGTGGAAGACCAGGGCAAGCCCTGCGAGGACGCCGCTCTGGGTCCAGAATGCGGAGTCCAACGGGTTGTCCTTGTCGAGGCCCACAATGAGGTTCGCGCTGATCGCGACTCCCAGGGCAACCACAAGAAGGAGGGCTTCGATGTTGCGTCGGGACTTGGGAGCTGTCAGGACGTCGCTCATGATGTCTCATCTCGGCAGTCTTGTGTACCACGCGGGGCCGCTTCTGCACTGCTCTCCGGGCTGGGTCTGCTGCGGGTTGGCTCGGCGGAGGGGTCCGCGGAACCGGTGGGGGAAGCGGAGGGGGACTCTGACGGCTCATTGGAGGGCGACTCTGACGGGCCATCGGACGGTGAGGGCGAGGCCGATGGCGACGAAGATTCGGGTGGGCACGCCACGGCACGCAGATCACCACGGAGATCCTCCACAATGCGTTGGGCGTGCTCGAGGTCCGTGGCTGGTAGCGAACTCGCCACCCGGGCGCGCTGATACTCGGGGAGGTTGGAGACGGGGATGTCTGTCTCCTGATCGAGGTGGCTGAGGCGGACCGGGCCGATGGTCTGTGACACTCCATTGAAGATGGCGACGTTGTCCTCGTATTCGGCGACGTAGTACCGGGTCTGGGTCCAGGCGTAACCGAACCAGAGCACTGCAACAAGAATGAGCGACATCAGGCTCAGGAAGGCGGGAATGAGCCAGCGCTTGCGCATCCCGGACGGCTCATCGGCGTCGTCCTCCAGAAATTCGCTGTCGGCGGCACGATGGGTCAGCATCATGGCGGCACGGCGTTCAGTGGTGCGTTGGGTGACGATTGGGATCTGACCGGTTTCGGTGGCCAGGGCCGCTGACCCTACGAGCAGGTGCGGCCTGGTAGAAAGGTCCTGGCGGATTACGTCGGCGCGGAATGCGGTGCCAGCGGCGGGTTGCACGGGCGAGGGTTCGTCCTTCTCACCCGCTGCTTCCTTGGCCGGTGGGATCGCAGTAAGCGCGGCGGTGCGGAGGTCCTCCGGGGTGGTTTCGGCGATCTCGACGACGGCGATCGTGACGTTGTCGGGTGACCCGCCGGCGAGGGTCAACTCGACGAGAGTATTGACGCAGTCTCGAAGGTCAGTGGTTTCACGAACGATCCGTTCGATCAGGTTGTCGCTGAGCACCGCGTTCAAACCGTCCGAGCACAGCAACCACCGCTCACCCGCTGTGACCTCGAAGGACTGCAGGTCGAGTTCAGGACTGGCGTCAACGTCCCCCAGAACCCGCATCAGCACATTCTTGTGGGGGTGCACGTCGGCTTCTTCAGGCCGGAGACGTCCTTCATTGATGAGGCGCTGCACAAATGTGTGATCGACGCTGATCTGCTCAAACACATCATTTTTGAGCCGGTAGGCACGGGAATCTCCGATGTGCGCGAACTCAAGATGGTTACCGCTGAGCAGGAGGGCGGTGACAGTGGTTCCCATTCCGGCCAGCTGCGGATTGGTACTGACCAACTCGGAAAGGAGGGAATTGGCGGTCTGGATCTCGTCGGCAAGCTGATTGGCGGCTTCGCCCTCGTCGAAGCCTTTCCGGTCCAGGTGAACCAGGTCCAGGACCGTCGAGGCGGAAGCGATGTTCCCGCCTGCGTGCCCGCCCATGCCGTCAGCCACAACCGCCAGGTATCGCCCCACATAGGCGGAATCATCATTCTTGGCGCGGACCATACCGACGTCAGAGCGTGCAGCGAAACGCATGATGTAGGCCAACGCTTATGACCTCAATTCGATGACCGTCTTACCGATCCGGACAGGAACGCCCAGATCAACAGGCAACGCGCGGGTCAGCTGGCTGCCCGCGAGGAAGGTGCCGTTGGTGGACCCGAGGTCCTCAATGAACCAGCGGCTGCCCTGGGGAAAGAGGCGTGCGTGGCGGCCGGAGGCATAGTCGTCCTCAAGGACGAGGGTGGCTTCCTGTGCTCGGCCAAGCAGGATGGGGCTCGATGCCAGTTGAAGGGTGGTTCCCTGCAACGGACCCTCGGTGACCACAAGCGTTCTTGCGGTGACCCGGGGCGGTGCTTCCTCGACCAGTTCCGGGTGCTTTCGCACCTGCCGGGCCGAGGGGGTGCCCAGGCGGTTACGACTACCAACGACGAGATCCTGTCGAAGCGCGCTCACGACGCTGATCACCAGGATCCAGATCAGCACCAGGAAGCCGTACCGCAGCACCGTGAGGGTCAGTTCACTCAGGTCGCTCATTTCTAGCGGCCACCATTCGGTACCGGGATGAGCCGGAAGGTCATCCGGGTGCGGCCCATAGTGATGATCGATCCATCCGACAGGTCAGTCTCTCCCTGGACTCGCTGCCCATTCACATAGCTGCCGTTGGTTGACCCGAGATCGACGGCCCGGGTGCTTCCACCCTGGGTGCGGATCTCGAGGTGCTTCCTGGACACGCCGGTGTCGTCAACCAGGATGTCGGCCTCTGACGAGCGTCCCAAGATGATCGATCCGGCATTCAGCGAGTAGCGCTGGCCGTCGAGGTCGAGCACTGGCTGTAGCCGCGTCGGTTGCCGGGTGGGAGCATTGGGGGTGGTCGGTCTGCGGGGACCCGCCTGCTTTTCCGTCGCCGAATCCACTTCAAACACGCCGGCCTTCAGCTCCGCATCGCGGGTAAAGGACACTTTGACAGGTCCACGCAGGGTGTAACCCTGGCTGTTGACGTGTTTGATCACGACGTCGCACAGTTCTTCAGCGAGCGTTGAGCCCCATTCCTGGGCCAGGGCAAAGTCCGAGTCGGAGAGGCGGGCGGTGAACACATTGGGGGCAAGGGTGCGACCCTCAGTGAGGGTAATGGATTTGTTGTCCAGCTCCCGACGCAGGGCGCTGGCAATCTCGACAGGCTGTACCTGGGACCGTGATCCGGTGGAGAAGGCGCCGCGGACCATCTTTTCCAATCCGCGTTCCACGTTGTCCAAAATACCCATCTGCTGCCTCCTCACCGTTCGCCTGGGTGGTTGGTCGGTACACCAACCACAGCCCAAGTTTGTGTGCGAAGGCATGGTCAACGTACCGACATGATCAGTTCGATACTACTGGGGACCTCTGGAAAAGGCCTTAACCACCGATTTCTGCCGGGCACTAAGTGATAACGATTCCTCGACTCGCGGCACCGTCCGCGACCACAAGAGCCGGAATCTTCAGGGTGCGGGCCGGACGTTTAGGTGTTTGCCGTGATGCTCCGTTATGCTTATTTCTGCTGTTCGTGGAGCTCTTCAAAGGTAGTTTTGAAAGATCCAGAGTGGTTGCGCGCGAGTGGCGGAACGGCAGACGCGCTGGCTTCAGGTGCCAGTATCCGAAAGGGTGTGGGGGTTCAAATCCCCCCTCGCGCACGACAAGACCCCCGGTTATCCGGGGGTCTTTTTCGTTAAGACGCAACCTGGCCGCGGGTCCTCGCCATCCCGTGGGAATACATCCTCTACTGGAAATCCCGAGACCTGGTGGTCGCTTTCATGGTGAGGATCTCAAATTTGTCAGCCACAACATTCACCACACCCTCCGAGGACCTTTCCAGCATGCCCCGGACCAGTACCCCACTGGACTCCCTGGCAATACGCCGATACCTCTGCCATACCCCGACGGAACAGATAACATTCACCAGCCCCGTCTCATCCTCAAGATTCATGAAGGTAATACCGCTTGCAGTAGCGGGCCGTTGCCGGTGTGTGACCACTCCTCCCACCTCCACTCTTCGCCCCGATTCAGCCTGAATGAGATCTTCCGCTGTGAGGACACCACGCTTGGTTAGGGTCGATCTGAGATGGCGTACTGGATGGTCATCCGGGGTGATACCGGTAGACCAAAGGTCGGATGCGACCCTGTCCGCGGCTGTCAGATCAGGGAATAGCGGGGGCTGGATGTAGACGGTTGTTCCCTTCAACTGTCCAGCCCGCTCTGTCGCCGCAGGGCCAGCGTTCCAGAGTGCCTCCCGTTCCGACAAACCCATTGATTCAAAGGCCCCGGCAGCGGCCAACGCCTCAAGTTGGGAGGCGTTGAGTTCGGTACGTCGTGCCAGGTCGGCCATGTCACTGAACATGCCATTGGTCTCTCTTTCCGTGACAATCAGTTCTGCGATTCTGGTACCGATTGACTGGACGCTATCAAGCCCCAACCGCACGGCGAAGTTGCCATCCCGGCGATGGAGTGTCGAGTCGAAGGCTACCTTTTTGTCAAATGGACCGACCGCGGGTTGCTTCTGCTGGAGGCAGGAGCCCATTCCTGTAGGGGATGCGGTGCCGCGTTGAACCAGACCAGATAGTGGCTCAAGGTCAGCGTGTACCCCCGAGTGCAGCAGATCCGGTCGGAGGACTGTCACTCCGTGACGACGGGCATCAGCCACCAGTGTCTGCGGTGAGTAGAAGCCCATGGGTTGTGCACGCAGTAGTGAGGCGAGAAACGCACCTGGATAGTGCAAACGCAACCAGGCGCTGGCATATACCAGGAGAGCGAAACTAATTGAATGGCTTTCAGCAAAACCAAAATTGGCGAAGGCCTGGATCTTCAGGTAGATCGAATCGGCTGTCTCACCGGTGATCCCATTGGCTGCCATCCCGGCATACAGTTTGTCCCGCAGCGTATCGATGCGCTCCAGTCCGCGTTTGGACCCCATCGCCCTGCGCAACTGGTCGGCGTCAGCTCCTGAACAGTTTCCTACCACCATCGCCATCTGCATCAGTTGTTCCTGGAACAACGGCACACCAAGTGTCCGTTCCAGTACCGGCTCCAACTTGGGATGGAGATACGTGACCTTTTCCTCACCGAGTTTTCGCTTGATATAGGGGTGCACAGCGCCGCCCTGGATGGGTCCAGGCCGTACCAATGCCACCTCAATGACCAGGTCGTAAAACTCCCTGGGTTGAAGACGGGGAAGCATTCCCATTTGGGCGCGACTTTCCACCTGGAACACGCCGATGGAGTCAGCAAGGCAGAGCATGTCATAGACACCCTGCTCTTCCTTGGGGAGGCTGTGGAGGTCCCACTTTTCGCCGAAGTGTTTCTCAGCCAGGTCAAAGTTGTACTGGATGGCGGCAAGGATTCCCAACCCCAGCAGATCAAACTTCACCAGACCCATCCAAGCGCAGTCATCCTTATCCCACTGAAGGACTGTTCGATCCTCCATCCGTCCATACTCGATGGGGCATACTTCACCGACAGGCCGGTCAGTCAGCACCATTCCCCCAGAATGGATACCCAGATGGCGCGGGAATTTAAGGACGCTTTGCGCCAGTTGAACCACGGCGTCGGGAATGTCATGGTCATCACTTGAGACCAGTGCTCCCCAGCGCTCCACCTGCTTGGACCAGGCGTCCTGCTGGCCTGGACTATGGCCGAGAGCTTTGGCCATGTCACGGACCGCAAATTTAGGACGGTACGTAATGACATTTGCCACCTGGGCCGCGTTGAACCGTCCGTACTTGTTATACACGTACTGGATTACCTCCTCGCGGCGGTCGGAATCGAAATCAACATCGATATCTGGCTCCTCATCGCGCATGCTGGAAAGGAAACGTTCAAACGGCAGGTTGTAAAGAATCGAATCAACCGCTGTGATCTCCAACAGGTAACAGACCGCCGAGTTTGCTGCCGATCCCCGTCCCTGGCACAAAATCCCTTTGTTCCGGGCAAAGTGGACCAGGTCATGAACGATCAGGAAGTAACCCGGAAAATTTTTGTCCTCAATGACGCGGAGTTCCTTCTCGATCCGTTCCACTACGTCCCGCCGCCCGGGATACAGCTTCTCGGCACCCTGCCACACCAGCTTCCTGAGGTAGCTCATCTGGGTGTGACCGTCCGGAAGGGCGAGGTTGGGTAGCCCGGGTTTGACGCTCCGCAGCCGGAAAGCCAGATCATCTGCCAGCTCAACGGTTCGTTCAACGGCTCCGGGATAGGCTGCGAACCTGGCTGCCATCTCTGCACCGCTCCGCAGATGGGCCGCCCCAGCAGCGGGGAGCCACCCGTCCATCGCATCGAGGCTTCTTCTGGCGCGCACTGCAGCCAGTGCCGTTGCGAGCCGGTGCTGGACGGGGGATGCGTAGTGCACATTGTTGGTGGCAATGACTGGAAGCTTCAGCCGCGCGGCAACGGCAGCCAACTCATCATTGAAGGCACTGTCCAACGGGTTTCCCTGGTCCATGAGTTCAACGGTTACGTTATCCTTCCCGAATAGATCAATCAGGTTTCCTGCCGCCGCCTCCGCGCCGCGCCTACCATCACGGACCAGGGCCTGACGGACGGCGCCTTTTCGGCATCCTGTGAGGATCATCCAACTGTTCGAGGCGTGGCCGGCCAATGAGTGATAACTGTAGGAAGGCTTTCCTTTCTCCGAGCCATCGGCCAATTGTGCAGCGGTGATTGCTCCGGCGAGGTTGCGGTACCCCTGCGCTCCACGGGCAAGAATGAGCAGGTGGCTACCTTCCGGATCGGGCACCCCGTTCTGTGGCTTCGACAGATCGATGGAAAGCTCAGCACCAAACACGGTGGACAAATTAGGGTACTTCTCGGCAGCTTCCGCGAAACGGACCACCCCATAGAATCCGTCATGGTCGGTCAAAGCCAGCCCCTGCAGCCGCAACCGGTGCGCCTCCTCGATCAGCTGCTCTGGGCTGGAGGCTCCGTCGAGGAAACTGAAGTTCGAATGAACATGCAGCTCTGCATACGGGACCACAGGACCCGTGGGTTCCGGCTCGGGCAGCTGAGGTGGCAGATAAGGCTGACGTTTATGGGACCAGGCAGGACTGTCACCACCGTCAGCTCCTGCAGGAGGCGCGCCGGGGCGGCTACGGTCGGAAAGAGTGCGTTCAAACTCTGACCACGAAATGGGGGGATTATTGAATCCCATGGCACACCCTCAATATTTCGGCAGGCATTTTTGCTCTAGTCATAGCTGGCTTCAGCCCACCACCGGTGATCCTCCAACAACAGCAACCAGGCTGCCCCCGTGGCATCAACCAGCTGGAATCGATTGAGTGTTCGGCCTGAAGAATCCCACCAGCGTTCGGTGATTGGCCAAGGTCCAGCCCAATGATGGACAGTCATCCTGACGGTCACCCCGGGGGGAGAGAATTGAGTAGGCACATTGATGAGCATTCCTCGGTGGTCAACGTCAACGGAGCCTCCCTGAGCATCCAGAACCTGTACCTGTTGTGGCTCATCGAAAACGGTGGCTGGTGCAGGGCCAGGAATCTGCCCGGGCCAGGGCTGGCTTGACGCCGCCGGTGTCACTGGACCACCAGGCGGTGAGTCCCCCCAGGGGATGAACACCCTACGGTCCTTGAACATCCGTCCACCAGCAATCGAAGCTGTTAGAACAGCTCCGTGGCCCAACATGCTTTGCACCCGGGCAAGACCGTGATGGATACTTTCATCCGGTCCAGTGCCCCAGAGCCCATCGGCGTGGTCCCCAAGATCCTCAACGGTGTCAGGAATGGTGTGAACCCGGGCAATTCCCGACTGCAACCCATGCTCAATCAATCCCCCACCCTGCAGTTGCCATCGCACGCGATCGAGGACGTCTTCGGCATCGAACCAGCGTGGATGACGCCAAAGCCGTTCTGAGACCTCACCTGATTCCGAGTGCAGGACCACCCTCAGAGCGGTACAGACGAGTCCCGTTTCACGAAGGCCTTCCACAAAGCTCTCAGCGGCAGTCCTAAACGCGAAAGCCAGCTGATCTATTCGCACCAATGCCGGCTCGAAATCGACGGCAACGTCCAATTCCGGTGGTGGAGTTCGCGCCACCACGCTGCCGTGGTTAAGCCCGCATGCATTACGGTGGGCAAGGGCACCTTCGATACCGAACCGGTTACGCACATCCCCTGCAGCCAGGGCAGCAAAATCGCCAAGCGTTCTCATTCCAAGCCGCTTCAATAGGACAGCGAGCTTGGGTTCCTCCAGTACCTCCAGCGGGAAGGAACCCAGAAACTGGGCAGACCCCCCTGCCGGTACCACCCAGACTGGATCCTGTTCCACCCCCACAAGGACTTCGGTGGCGCGTGCGGCGTGTTCCGCCGCGAAAGGTGAATCGGCGATGCCGATCCTGGCAGCGGTCAGGCCCAGGGCAGTCATGGTGGCGAGGAGCGCAGCAGCAGCAGGCGTCTCCCCACCGTAATATCTGCTGGGGCCCAGGATTTGGATGGCACATAACCCTGGCCTCACCAACTGGACCCCCGGCATGATCTGCTCGATGGCGGCTACGACAGGTTCGAAGACCCGTTCATCAAGATCCGGATCGTAGTGTTTGACAGTCAGGTCAGGACACCTCGCCTGCGCTTCACGGACCCGGAGTCCACGCCTCACGCCTTCCAGGCGGGCGGCAGGAGAACAGGCGAAAACTTCCCCCCTGTCTATCAGGGCAAGCGGGGCGGTGACGGGAATGGCATGATCACGCAAAGTTGCCGTAATCGGCCAGTCGGGGCACCACAGCATCATGGTTCTGGTGGCACTTTGTCCAGGTGCCAGGGTAGGTGCGCGTGAAACCATCAGGCACTCACCATTCTCGGGACAAAGCGGTGAACGTCCCTGTTGTTGGCAGTACCGTTCAGCTGGGGCCATCCGCCGTGCTTCAGTTCGGCCAGTGAGAGATCCACGCTGCGAGCGTGACCATTGTTTGCCGTGGCGGTGATTCTTAACTGGCGGCTCTGAAGGTGGCCCGATCCACTACCTAGGCCTCCCCACCTGTTGTCGGAAACGCTGAGGACAGCCTCGCTTTGAGGCCAGGATCCGATGCTGATGAGGGCCGCACCACGTTGCCTCAGCCTGGCTTTGAGACGGGCCGCATCCGATCCTGTGATGGTGGCCGGGGTCTTGGTCAGAATGATCGACACTACATCCATCATTGCTGCCGTCACAGTGAGCCATTGGCCATCCAGATGGGGGATGAGGATGAGTCGATCAAGTTCGATACCCAGATGTGCTGCAGCCTCAACATTGAAATCGGGGATTCCAATGACAGCGCACCATGCACCAGATCCCGAGGGGCCAGCAAGGAGAGCCATCGCAAGAGTGGTGGAATTCTCCACCATGTAGGTGCCTCCTGCCATCAAGCCGCCACCGGGAAGGATCCTGCCAAGGGCTGGAACAGTAGGCAGCCTCCGGGACCCCAGCCGGCTGCTTTGCATCTGGTTGATCTTCTCCTGCAGCGCCGATTGACTACCTTGAGACGGGGCCGGATCGGTGGACAACAGGTCATGGTCCATGGGGTACCCCGGTGTGTTAACGGGGCG
This sequence comes from Arthrobacter sp. CAN_A212, assembly GCF_015752345.1. Taxonomy (NCBI): domain Bacteria; kingdom Bacillati; phylum Actinomycetota; class Actinomycetes; order Micrococcales; family Micrococcaceae; genus Arthrobacter; species Arthrobacter sp. CAN_A212. The sequence continues at coordinate 1,801 of NZ_JADOUT010000015.1, read as the reverse complement.
GATGGCTACAGAACTCACCCTTTAATATTCGAATATATCTTCTATTAAGTCAATCGGTTTCTGCGGCTTTCACACCCACCAAAATGTTGCATACGGCTACCCCGGAGTACCCTATCCTCATGTGCGGACGTTTTGTGGTGGCAGGGTCAGACCAGGATCTCATCGACCTGTTTGACGTTGACTTCGTCGACAGGTTTCTCCCGGTTCCTTCCTACAATGTGGCACCCACTGATACCGTGCGGTTGCTCCTGGAGCGACTCGATGAGGCCCCCGGTGACCCCATCAGGCGGCTGACCACCGCACGGTGGGGATTGGTTCCCTCCTGGATGAAGGATCCCAAAAAGGGACCGCCCTTGATCAACGCCCGCGCTGAAACCATCCTGGAAAAGCCTTCCTTCCGCAATGCTGCCTCCCGACGACGCGGCATCGTCATGGCCAACGGCTACTATGAGTGGGAAAAAGGCCCTGAGGGTAAGATCCCTACCTATCTTCACGGTGAAACAGAAGACATGCTCGCCTTCGCCGCGCTCTACGAATACTGGCCGGATCCGGCACTACCTGAGGACCATCCTGAGAAATGGCTGCGCAGCTGCACCATCATCACCACCACGGCCAGCGACACCCTGGGACATATTCATGATCGAACGCCACTCATCCTGCCCGCTGATCTTTATTCCGATTGGCTGGACCCCAGGCTGACCGCAGCCGCTGATGTCCAGGCTCTGATGGATGCCATCCCGGAACCCACGCTGGTACCCCGGGTTGTCGGCAAAGCTGTCGGATCGGTTCGTAACAACGGCCCCCAGCTGATCGATCCGGTCCACTCCGCATGAGAACACCCATACAGGACTTCTCGGTCCTGGTCATCAGTTCCCACCGCGATCTACACCTCATCAATCTTGTCGACGGCCTGAACCGATCAACCCTGAAGCCCACAGAGCTGGTGATCGCCTACATGGGCCAACCGAACCCGGCGCCTCTGAAGTCGTCAATTCCGGTGCGGGTGGTTCACTGTGCTCCCACCAACTCTTCTGCCCTTCCCCTGGCCGCCGCCCGTAATGCTGCGGCGACAGCTGCAACGACGGCCACACTCATTTTCCTGGACGTGGATTGCATTCCCGCCAGCACGCTGTGTGAAACCCTGGTGAATGACCTCCGCGTTGCCGGTGGCCTGGTCATGGCGCAGCCCAGATACCTGGGAGCTGCTGGTTTCCCCCCTGACGAGGGCGACGGCGGTCTGATGCGGGCGTCAATTCCCCATCATGCCCGCACCTCGCTGGCGCCACCCGCGGGTGAGCCGCCGGCAGCCACCGATCGGTATGAACTGTTCTGGTCTCTTGGTTTTGCCGTTGCAGCAGCAGATTTTGAACTGATCGCCGGCTTTGATGAGTCCTTCACCGGTTACGGCGGTGAGGACACTGATTTCTCCTTCACCGCGCGGAACAAAGGTGTCCGGCTGTCGTTTTCCGCAGCCACCATGTTCCATCAGCACCACGGGGTCACCCGGCCACCCCTGCAGCATTTTGCCGATATCGTGGCGAACTCACGGGTGTTTGGTGAAAAGTGGGGGCGGTGGCCCATGACTGGCTGGTTGGCAGCCTTCGCGGACCTCGGGTACATCAAGTGGGTGACCGACGCACGAACCATCGAAGTGATCCGCCACCCTACCGCCGGAGAAGTGGCAGCGGCGCGGGTGGACGCTCCGTACTAGGGCGTGTCTCCTTATTGTTCGGTGAGGTCTTTGGGATGCTGGTGGTATGTCACGTACTGCTGTTTTGTCGGATGCTCAGTGGGCTCGGAT
>NZ_JADOUT010000014.1:0-86988 GCF_015752345.1 Arthrobacter sp. CAN_A212 | reverse complement strand
CCCCACGGCGGCGTGGATCAACCAGCCCCAACAAAGCGAGGTCCCCACACACGCCTAACCACTTAGCTGTGTCTCAAACGCCTTGACAGATTCCGCCCGTCCACGACAGCACTCGTGCTGACCGACCCGCAAAACGATTTCCTTAGCTCCGACGGTGTCACCTGGGAACTAGTCGGCAACAGTGTCCAGGAGAATAACACCGTCCAGCACATCGATCAGCTGCTCGCCGCGTCGAAAACCGTCGGCTACAAAGTGTTCATTTCACCGCACTACTATTTCCCCCATGACCACCTGTGGGAGTTCGGTGGAACGCTGGAAACGAAGATGCACGAGATCGGAATGTTCAACCGTCCCGGCCCGCTGAACTTGGATGGTTTCGAAGGTTCCGGCGCTGACTGGCTGGAACAGTACAAGCCCTACATTCAGGATGGCAAGACCGTCGTGTGCAGTCCTCATAAGGTGTACGGTCCCGAACAAAACGACCTGGTACTGCAATTGCGTAAGCGTGGGATCAGCAAAGTGATCCTCGCGGGAATGTCGGCCAACCTCTGCGTCGAAAGCCACCTACGGGAACTGTTGGAGCAGGGGTTTGACGTGGCTGTAGTCTCTGACGCCACGGCGGCCGCGCAACACCCCGAGCTGGGAGACGGGTATGCCGCCGCGATGACCAATTTTAATTACATCGCTGGCGCCGTGCTGACCACCCGCGAGGCCCTCGCTGCTATGTCCGCCTGAACTTGGGATGCCCAGACAGTATTTCCTTTCCAGACCCCGTCCACTATTAAGGAGTAATCCGATGGCAACCATTGACATCACCAGCAGGACCTTCGAATCAGTTCTCGACACCAATGAAATCGTCCTAATCGACTTCTGGGCCGGCTGGTGTGCACCCTGCCGCATGTTCGCCCCCACCTACGGTGCAGCATCCGACAACCACCCGGATGTTGCATTCGCGAAAGTCGACACGGAAGCCGAACAAACACTTGCCGCACAGGCCGGGATCAGCTCCATACCCACCTTGATGGCTTTCCGTGACAAGGTACTGGTCTTCTCACAGCCAGGAGCGCTCGACGCGGCCGCCCTGGAGGAAGTCATTACCGATGTCAGAGCACTCGACATGCAAGCCATCCGTCAGGGTCTCGTGGAGGATAAATCCCGAATTGGCAACTAGCTGGTAAGACATACCCATCACCCGACAGACAGGACCAGTACTTGGTTTATGAACATGCTCAACTCACTATCCGCCCCGACGGGCATGAAGAATTCCGTGCCACGTATCCAGCTATCCGGGAAAACCTCCTGGCTGTTCAGGGGTGCCGGTCGGTAGACCTGCACCCCAGCGTCGACCAGCCCGACATCTATTTGCTTCGGGTGGGATGGGACTCTCTGAGCGATCACTCCGAGGTTTTCCCCGACACCGAGCAGGGACGCACCGTCTTGGCCTTGCTACAAGTCCACGTCACGTCCGTGGGAATGATTCACTTCGACGCGGACACCGTGGATCCTCACTAGATGTTTTGGGGCGGGTGGTCACCCGTTTCTGACTCTTAGAGGGAGTAAGGTCCGTAGTTCCCTGTTTTCGTCGGGGTCCAGGACGGAGTGCTGGGTGCAGGCGGGCACGAGCTGGCCCGTCTGCGGGTGGGCCATGGTGTACATACAGGCACCCAGCCGTTCCTGGGCCTCGCGGACAGCGGGATCATCGCTGACTTCACCTTGTTCCATGAGCGCCCACGCGGGCGCAACAACCTTCGAGTCCATGAAGTTATGCACAACGAAGGTTTTGACGCCGAGACGCTTGCTTCGCCATGCACGCCACACCGCCCGGATCCCTCCGGCCCGTTTGATAATGCGCCGGCCGAGCCCAGCGAGAACAGCCGCGTCGCCAGGGTGTCGCAATGCTGCACGCAGGATGCGCGCTGCAAGGACCAACCGGGGTTGACCTCCGAAAAACATGCCGCCGTGGTGGTCGAGCAGACGGTCGCGGGCGGCAATATCTGCTGGATCTGCTGGATCGATGGCGACCGCAAAGGTGCCTTCCGCCGACACGCCCGTCGTATAGCGGTTGCACCGCGGGTCGCCGAACTGGGTGCCCTGCCAAGGGAGCTTCTGGCCCGCACCGTGTTCAATCTGCTCCCACACGTCGTCAATGCTGATCTCGTCGAAGTCCTCTTTCCAGCGGCGGTCGTCCCCCATGAACGCAGCAGGCTGGAAAGAGAGCATGTTGTAGGGCATCGGTAGCACCGATGCGGTCACCTCAGCCACCTCGCCGAGGTTTGACGGCGTCACTGTCATGTTATGGGCGAGGTAAGAGTAAACCCCATAATCCCGGCGGAGATCCGCGAACATACCCGCGAACTTCAGACGGAAGGGTTCCAGTTCGGCTTCGCTACGTGGGCGTACGGCGCCTCGTCGTCCCCTCATCAATGAATCAAAATGAGCGGCAAAAGATACCCGGTCGAAGCGCGGCTTCCCGTCCGGTCCGAGGACCACAGCCAGCAGGTAGGAATAATCAAAATCGCCGTGAGTCATGGACATCGGTTCGCGGCCGTTAGCTCGCATCGCCTGCAGCGCCGCCGCATGATCGTCCGCCTCCAACAAGCTCACCTCACCACCGATGAGCTGCGCATGAGCGCGGGGGCCACGGACACTGCGAAGATATTCCATCTGCCGGGCCACCTCGCGAAGGGTGTGGGTCCCATCTACGCGGACCTGATTAGCCTCCGCCGAGTGATAGCACGGAGAACAGGTCAGATTACATTTCGGGAAAACCCCGTGAGTCCCTTCGCATCCAACGGCCCCCCGACCCAGCAACTGGTTCGCGGTCTTGACGTGGTCAGGGAGAGCATCCCAGCGAGCCTGCATCGCGGCCCGGGACTCCGGGTGCACGGGTCGGGTGCGTACTTCCAGTTCCGCCAGGAAATCCAGGACCATGAGCTACTTCCTTCACTAATTAATCACTTCACTGTGCTGAGCGTGTGTCCTGACTACCCCTGCGCCGTCACTTGAGTGCAGTTCCAGCGTCGTATCGCAATGCGACCACCCTACGCCCCGGCGGAAGTGGTTAGGTGCCTGCGATGCGCGTTCCGGCACGGATCTGCAGGTGTCCGCCGCGGGCGGAGGCCGCACTAACGTCAGCGCAGTCGCGTTCCACGGCTGTCCACGGGTGGCATCGATGTCGGATCTGCCGAGCCAGCATGCCGCTTTGGCCAAAGGCGTCAGGGCAGTGGCCAGGCCGACGGGTCTTTGCATGGTGCGCATACGTTGGTCCACGTCACTGGCCACGGATCAAACCAACCCAACGGGCCCTCAGCAGCGCTCACCATCGAGGTTCCGGGCGACCCCGACATCTGGATAGGTCAGGATGTCGGACTACAACTCGTCAACATCACCGGGTGGGCCGTCACCGGGTAGCAGCTGGGCACACGACTTCGTCCCCTGATGCCCGTCGCCTGATGCCCACTGTGTCCTAGATTGCAGAACTCTCAGTGCTGGCCTGTCTATCATCGTTGGATACCACGGATAGGAAGGCAAGGACATGAGTTCACCACATAGCGAGACGCGGGCGAAAAGATCCGCAACTGACCCCGGCCCCTCAATTGGAACCCGTGTCCTGGCCGGGGCCGTAGGCGGTCTTGCCGGCGGGATCGTATTCGGGTTCCTCATGGCCACCATGGGCATGCTGGGCATGATTGCCTCACTGGTCGGCTCAAACTCGGCGATCGTCGGCTTCCTGGTCCACCTGACGATTTCAGTCCTGATCGGCCTCACCCTGACGGTACCCGGTGCTGGACTCCTGAAAAAAGGCTTGCTCATCAGCGCCATCGTGGGCATTGTCTATGGCATGCTGTGGTGGGTTCTTGGCCCACTGCTGATCATGCCCACCATGATGGGTATGCCCCTTTTCACCCTCGACGCGGGATCCGGTGCCTCGCTGATGGGGCACGCAGTCTATGGCCTTATTCTGGGACTGGTAGCCGCCCTCATCATCCGACGTGGCCGGTGACCACGCCGAACCTGTTGGCAGCCTGCTCCACCACCATCGTGTCCGCAGCCAGCAAACCTACGACGCCTTGGGCGCCACATGAACGGGAGAAAGAACCCTTGACCGAAACCGGGGAGCCCTTCAGCTGCCTCAACGCTGTGGAGCTCTTCGCTGACCTCACAGCCGAGGACATGGATAATCTCGACAGGGTGTCTCCGCCCCGGCTCTTTCACAGTGGTGAACTCGTCTTCAGCCAAAGCCAACCCATCAAAGCCCTGTTCATCCTCAAAGCAGGGCGGATCCGAATTTTCCGGGTAGCCGAGGATGGAAAAACTCTCACCATCGCAATCCTTGAACCCGGCGCGGTGTTCGGTGAGATGGTGCTGATAGGCATGCAAATGTACGACAACTATGCCGAAGCGCTCGAAGAATCAACCGTGTGCCAGCTCAGCGCAGCAGATGTCGAAAACCACTTCCTCTCAAACCCCAAACTGGCGGTGAAAATCTCCCGCCTACTCGGCGAACAAGTCGCCAGGTTGGAAGAACGTCTCACCGACATGGCCCTGCGCCCCCTTTCAGCCCGCACCGCAGCGACCTTACTCAAACTCGCCGACGCCGCCCCCCGCAACAGATTCACGCACTCGGTAGCCGTGAAACTCACCCACGAACAACTTGCTGGACTGCTCGGAGCAACCCGCGAAGCCACCAGCAAAACCATGTCCGACTTCGCCGCCAAAAAACTACTCCGGCAAGGCCGCGGCCGGATCATCATCGAAGACGCCCAAGGACTGCGCCGAATCTCCCGCACCACCTCCTAACCCCTCGGGCGCCACCACATCAGCCCAACACCAACCTTTCAGTCGTGCCCGCGAAAGCCCGCCACCGAACACTTTCCTGTAGTCAACCCCCAAAGAAGGAACACCATGACCCGCGTTACCGTCCACACTCCCGAAACCGCTCCCAAGGAAAGCAGCAACGAACTCGCTGCGCTGGGAAAACAGTTCGGGAAAGTCCTGAACATTCACGGCGCCATGGCCCACTCCCCCGTTGTCCTGCAGTCCTACGTCGCCCTCCAGCAGGTCATCGGCGACTACGGTACCTTCGACCCACGCACCAGAGAAGCCATTGCTCTGGTAGTCGGCAACGTCGACGAATGCACCTACTGCCAGTCCGCACACACCATGGGCGCCAAAGCCGCCGGGCTCACCGAGGACCAGACCATCGCCATCCGCAACGGCAATATCGACTTCGACGACAAACTCTCAACCCTGCTGGAACTAACCCGGCAGGCCACAGCAAACAAAGGGTCGGTCAAGGACGCAGACTGGCAAACCGCCCTCGACGCCGGATGGACAGACACCGAACTCACCGAACTCTCCACCCACGTGGCCCTGAACCTGTTCACCAACTACTTCAACCACCTCGTCGACACCGACCTCGACATCCCAGCCGCACCAAGCCTCTAACTCCCCACAAACCCATGTAGACCCTGCCGCCCGTTCGCGACAGGGTCTACATGCCCTCCAACGGTGTAATGATGTGGCAAACATTCGCGTCGAAACAATCACCAGGGTCAAGGCTCCGACTCGTCTCGATCATCTCGCTGAGCTCCGCGGACAAGGCCGCCAGTTCGCGTTGACGAATCTGAACATCGACGAGTTTCTGTGCCAGGAGAGCACAAACGTGGGCGCACGGCACCTCACCTGCGTCACGTAGCCGCAGCGTGCTCGAAATCTCAGCCAACGTCAGTCCTGCTCCCTGAGCCGACCGGATGAACTGCAAACGACCCACCACCGCTGAATCGTAACTGCGGTAGCCGTTTGGTTCGCGGCGAGGATCCGGCAGAAGACCCTCACGCTCATAGAACCGGATGGTCTGACTATCCACGCCCGCCAGCGCTCCAATTTCTCCAATCCGCATGCCCTAGTCTAACCCTTGACCTTCTAGTTGACTATAAGGTTTACCGTTGGAGCATGAAGATCATCCTGCAGTATTTCGATGGCTGCCCCAACTGGACCCTCGCCCACGAACGACTCGTCACGTTGACTGGAGAACGCACCGACATCGTCCTCTCACTCCAAAAAATCGAAACCGCCGACGACGCCGCACGCGCTGGCTTCCACGGGTCGCCAAGCATCCGGATCAACGACATCGACGTTTTTGCCGCCCCTGGCGCACCAGTCGGACTGGCCTGCCGTCGATACCTCACCCCAGACGGACCAGCCGGCGCCCCAACCATCGACCAGCTCAGAGCAGCGCTACCACCGGCAACGGCTCAACTTTCAGACCAGAAAGAGGTGTGAGATGACTACTGATGTTGACCTTCTGGTCATTGGTGCCGGGATGGCTGGAATCGCCGCCGCGACCAAATGCGCGTCGAATGGGTGGAATGTTGCAATCGTGGATTCCCGTCCCTACGGCGGTACCTGTGCCCTGCGCGGATGCGATCCCAAAAAAATCCTCAGGCGTGGCGCCGAGGTAATAGAGGCTGCCCGGCTCATGAGCGGTAAAGGGGTGGACCCCGGAACCATGTCCATCAACTGGCAGGAACTGATGGAACACAAACACGGCTTCACCCACCCGATCCCCGAGACCATGGAGGAAAACCTCCACTCTGCTGGGGTGCAGACCCTCCACGGGACCGCCGCCTTCACCGCCCCGACACGAATCGACGTCGCCGGAGCATCGTACGAAGCGGGGAAAATTCTTGTGGCCACCGGAGCCGCACCCCGGCCGTTGGTTTTCCCCGGGGCAGAACATCTCATAGACAGTACGAACTTTCTCAACCTTCAGCGGCTGCCGCCCCGGATCGTTTTCGTCGGGGGAGGTTTCATCTCCTTCGAATTCGCTCATATCGCCGCCCGAGCCGGAAGCTCCACCCTCATCCTTGATCGCGGCTCCCGGCCACTGAAGAACTTCGATCCGGACCTCGTTGACCTACTCATAGCGCGGGGCACAGAATCAGGTGTCACCGTTCAGCGCAACACGACCATTACAGGCGTCGTCAGGTCAGACAACGGATTCCACATACACCTCAATCAAAGTGGCAAGTCATCAACAATTGAAGCCGACATCGTCGTTCACGGCGCGGGCCGAGTCCCAGACCTATCCCGGCTAAACCTCGAAGCAGGAAACGTCGCCTATGGGCCCGAAGGAGTCCAGGTTGCCGGCCATCTCCAGAGCACCACCAATCCCGCCGTCTACGCAGCCGGCGATTCAGCTGACACCCCAGGTATGCCGCTGACCCCGGTCGCAGTGTTTGAAGCAAAAGTTGCAGCATCCAACATGCTCCAATCGAGCACCATGATCCCGGACTACACCGCCATCCCGACGACAGTCTTCACCATTCCCGAGCTGGTCCGCCTCGGCATACTCGAACACGCAGCTAAGGACAATGGTCTGGACATAGACGTCCGCTACACCGATACCAGCCGCTGGTACACGAACTACCGCATAGGGGAAACCAGCGGAGCATCGAAAATCCTGATCGACAAGTCAACCGATCAGATCGTCGGCGCGCATCTCTTCGGCACCGGATACGCCGAACTAGCCAACACCATCAGCGTGGCCATGAAACACGGCCTCACCACCCGCCAGCTGAAATCGACAACAGCGACCTACCCGTCGGTCGGGTCAGATTTAGGCTCGATCCTCTAGGCGCCCGAAATAGCTATGCAGGCAACACCAGGCATAGCTGTTGAAGCTACCGGTATTCCGGGTTCGCCTCCAGACCAAACCTGTCGCCTTTCTTCCACGCCTCAGGCATGTTCCCCTCAGCCGGTATGCCTCCAACCATTTTCAAGATGCGAGCCATATGAAGCAGGTTCCACGTCATGAAGGCGGTGTTGCGATTGGTGAAATCATTCTCAGGGCCGCCCGATCCTTCGTCCAGATAGCTCGGACCCGGTCCCGCTTCTCCGATCCATCCAGCGTCCGCCGCCGGAGGAATGGTCATCCCGATGTGCTGGAGGCTATAGAGAATGTTCATCGCGCAGTGCTTGACGCCGTCCTCGTTCCCCGTCAACAAAGCACCACCCACCTTCCCGTAATAGACGTACTGTCCGCGGGAGTTCGTTATCCCCGACATCGCGTAAAGACGTTCAATGATCTGTTTCATCACCGAGCTGTTGTCTCCAAGCCAGATTGGGCCCGCAAGCACCAGAATGTCTGCCTGTTCAATTTTCTCGAAAATGGTCGGCCAGGCGTCTTCGTCCCAACCGTGATCTCTCATATCTGGGTACACACCCGTCGCCACCGGAAGATCAATCGGCCGCACAATATCCACATGAACACCCTTCGACCGCATCAAATCGGCACTCAGGCCGATCAACCCGGACGTGTGGCTCAACTCGGGAGTACGCTTTAAAGTGCAGTTGAGGAACATTGCCCTCAGACCAGTGAACTCATCGTCACCGCTCACGGACTTCACACTATCGGCCATCTAAAAGGTGCTCCTATCTGGGAAACATAAACCCACAGATCGTTCAGCAGTCCGGGGGTCGGTCGCCAATCCAGCTTGAACGAGTAGACACCACGATAGGCCCATCGAAGTACCCACTATGTAATCCAGAGCACATACTCTACGACCACTTCGATCAGCTCGAGCCGGGGCAGTCCACATCTCTGATGCTTCGTGAAGAAAGCAGCTCTCAGAAGAGAGAGCGTAGCACGCCCCAGCGCTGAAGAAATACAGGCGGCGGCGCTCTTCTGGCGAGGCGGTGGCATGGCCGGATCTGGCAGGCAGTCGGGGAACCGGTGAGCTGGTCCAGCACCCGCAGCTGGTGGGAGCCAGGAAACACACCCGTGAACGGTCAGGGCAGTCTCATCACTACCCGGTCGTGGCGGTTCCAAGCTCAAGACGGCCCGGTCTCCCCCACCCTGGAATTCGATATCAGCTCAGATCGACCTGCTGACGGCTGGCGGCTCCGCCGGATCACGAGCGGTGAATGAGTGTCAGTGCTGCGCTCTAACGTAGGTGTGCCGGCGCCCTAGAGAGCTGGGGGGGCAACTTCTAGGACACCGGCCCTTGTTCCCTGCACCGCGGCGGGTGCACATCTCGATTCGTTACCCGTCGAGACCCCCAAAGCAAAGAACCCCTGATCCGCGTTTCCGCAGGCCAGGGGCTCTTTTCGGTAGGGCTGCTGGGGCTTGAACCCAGGACAAACGGATTATGAGTCCGCTGCTCTAACCAGCTGAGCTACAGCCCCTTGCCGTGCGCTCGGGGCGCACTGTTCATTCTAACGACACACCAGCCCTTGGCTAACCGCCGCTAGACCCTCGCTAGACCGCTTCGGCATCCAGCGAGTCACCGTAGTACAGGCCCTCGAACGTCGCGAGGGTGGCTGACAGCGAGTGCACGTCCACCATCGAGCGGCTCGCTTTGCCCATCCGGTCGAGGTCCTCCGGGGGCAGGCTCAGGAGCTGCGTGATGCGATCGGCGAGTTCGCCGCTGTCGTGCGGGGTGAACAGGTAGCCGTTGACCCCGTGGTCCACCAGGTGCGGCAACGCCATGGCGTTGGCCAACAGCACCGGGGTTGAGGCGGACATCGCCTCCAGAGTGACCAGCGACTGGAGTTCGGCGGTACCGGGCTGGCAGAAGATGGCTGCCCTGAGATACGCCTGCCGGAGCTCCTCGTCGGTAATCAGCCCGCGGAACACAACCCTTCCACCGAGGCCCAGCCGGGCCACCTGCGCCTGGAGAGCCGTCTTCACCTCGCCGCCGCCAACGATCTCGAGATGGACATTGAGTGACGGCGGCGTCTTGGCTACCGCGTCGATCAACACGTCGACGTGCTTTTCCTCGGCAAGCCGCCCCACGAAGAGGACCGTCGGATAGTCCCGAGGTTCGATCGTTTCGCCGGGATTAAGCTCATAGGCCGCCGAGTCGATGCCGTTGGACAGCGGGACCACCTTGCGCAGGAACGCGTGCTCGTGCATCGCCTTCGCAGCCAGGGGCGTCGGCGTCGTGACGACTGCCGCCTTGCCCATAACCTTGCCCATGTCCCGCCAGGAATTCCTGGCAACGATCTTCTTGAACCACTCGGGGAAGGGCAGGAACGGATTGAGGTTCTCCGGCATAAAGTGGTTGGTGGCAACAACACGGATGCCGCGCTTCACCGCTTCGTAGAGGGTGTACTCCCCCACCATGTAGTGGCACTGGATATGGACGACGTCGGGCTGGACCCGGTCGAACAGCATACTGATGTCCCGTTTGATTTCCCACGGGAGGCAGATTCGCCAGTAGTCGTGGGTGGGGACAGCGTGCGACTTCAGCCGGTGCACCGGCCACTCGCCGTCGGCCTCGGTGAAGCTCTTGCCGTTCTCGGTGTTGGGCGCCAGAACGTGGACGTTGTGGCCGCGCGAATACATTCCCTTCGCCAACCGGTAGCCGAACTGCGCTGCGCCATTGATGTTGGGCGGATACGTCTCGGCGGCAATCAGGATCGTCAACGGTAATTTATCTGCCGGGTGGCTCACGGTGGGTTCCTCGGTGGGTTACTGGCGGATGGGGCGGCTGGGCGGATTCTGCCTCAGCTAGCGCCGGCGTCGTAGTTCTTTTTGCCGCTGCACCACGTCGGGATGATGGCGGGACAGCGCAATGACCCCCACAATAGCAACCAATGCGGCCATCCCCATGGCAATTGCGATGACTGATTGCACGTCGGGTTGCAGCTCACCAAGAATCACGATGCCGATTGCGATGCCGACGATCGGGTCGATCACGGTCAGCCCGGCGATGACCAGGTCTGGTGGGCCGGTGGCATAGGCGCTCTGCACAAACCAGGACCCGAGCGCAGCAGCCACCGCGATGGCGATCAGCGTGTACGGCGGCACGTTGAGCAGGAAACGGCCATTGGGGTCCAGGAGGTGGGTGGCGATGATCTTCGTCAGTACCGCGACAAATCCGAAGAGAACTCCCGCTCCGAGGATGTAGGCGAAGGCACCCAGCCGCCGGCGGAACATCACCGCCAACGATCCAAACACGGCGACGGCGACGGCCAGCAGGAGCACCGTGAAGAGTTCCTGCTCAGGAAGTACTGAATGGTTCTTTCGGGTGACATTGACGGCCAGCAGGACAAACACGGCACTGCCGCTGACGCAGGCCGCGATGGCTACGATGGTCGCCCGGTTGAGCCTGATGCCCTGGTCCTTGGAATTGACGACGGTGGTGATCACCAGCGCGATCGCGCCGATTGGCTGCACCACGGTGAGGCTTGCCATGCTGAGGGCAACCACGTTCAGGGCCATCCCCATCACCAGCAGGATCAATCCCAGGACCCAGCGTGGGTTGCGCAGTAGCCGGACGAATCCCTTGGAGTTCAGGGACAGACCACCCGTGTTGGAGCGCACCGCGCTCCCCTGGCGCTGCGCCCCCACGGCGAGGAAACAGGCCCCGATCAGGGCGAGGAGAACGGCTAGCCAGACCATGCGCCAACTTTCACGCGGGAGAGGATCGCGTTAACCGGCGTGCTGCGATAACTACTGGGTGGCATCAGCCGCACCAGCTCGGGAGGATCCTGCGGATCTACCCTCCGAGCGATACTTGCGGTGCGCTGCGGTGAAGTACCCGAAAAACGCGATGAGATGCCCTACGCACCCCAGGAAAAGCAGGACATGGGCTGTCACGATCAGCCAGTCCAGGTCGAAGCCCGGCACCCGATGGAGCAACAGCATCGGCGAGCCGATCAGCAGCAGTGCGGTGCGGATTTTTCCGACGTTGGTGACCGGAAGGTGAAGGGGACCCCGGAACAGGATCAACGCGTTCAGGATCAGGATGGCATCGGGGATTACGATGGCCCAGACCAGCCAGGCGGGTGCTATCCCGTCGACCACGAAGGTGACCGCAATAACGATCAGGGCGGTCCGGTCGGCAATCGGATCGAGCCACTTTCCCACTGTCGACACCTGGTCGAAGCGGCGGGCGATGTACCCGTCGATCCAGTCGGTCGAGCCAAGGATGACGAGGGTGATCACCGCGAGGGCATCTTCGTTCTGCACAATGAAGTAGACGAATAGCGGAACCCCCAGGAACCGGACTACCGTCACAACGTTGGGCAGTGTCCAGAAGGTGGTCAGTTCGTTGTTTTCGTGCCCCGGTCTGGCCCCGGCCCCAATAAGTCTGATCACTATCCCCTCCACCTCCATTATGCAGGTAGAGGGGGCGTCCGGGACGCTTCGTCCGGGACGACGGCGAGTGCCGCCTAGCGGGAGACCAGTTTCCTCACCATGACGACAATCGCGGCCACCGAACCTGCCACGACTGAGAGCGGCTTCCAGCGATCGGCGAGGCTCACGTTGTGCGAAGGCTCGCTGTCGGTGGAGGTGCGTGCAGGTACCAAGGAGCGCGCCTGCTCCGAGAGGCGGCCTGCCCCGGTCTTGGCCGAAGCCTTGGTGCGGTTCCACAGCGACTTGAAATCGAGGCCGCGCCCCAGATCGTCGCGCAGGTCGGCCAGGTGGTCACGGCGGGTGCCGGAGCGGCGACGCAGCTCGCCGTACGACGGCGTTGGCTCCTTGGGCTTGCTGTCCTCGGGCTTGTCGTCGGCCTTTTCTTCTTTGGGCTTCTTGACGTCGAGGGTTGCGGGATCGAAGCTCCGACCCTCACGCAGCACACCGATGTCGTAGCGAACGCCACGGATGGCGTCCTCGGGCAGCAACGGCAGTGCCTTCTTGAATCGGGAGACACCTATCAGTGCGGCAATGACCACGACGACCAGGAACAGTCCTGCAACCAGCAGTGCGGCCAGCCAGCCGTCCATGATGGTGGAAAGGCCCAGGATCGCTGCGGCGATCAGAGCGACGGAGAGGAAGGCGAGGAAAAGTACTGCCACCGCGAGGAACGCGGCGGCGATCCCGGCCTTGACGCCCTTCTGCTTCATCTGCTCGAGCGCCATCGAGAATTCGTCGCCGAACTGTCGTGGTGTCAGCCTGGCCAGAAGCTTGATCAGCCCAAAGACCGATGGCTTGTTTGAAGTTGCCGTGCCTCGTGCGCTAGCGGAGCTATCCATAGCTCTGCCTCCATCCCTCGTCCAACAGGCCGCTGAGCGAACCTGCAAGCTGCGTAAACCTTTTCCTAAAATTACCATTGACCGGCTAATTCCACTTGGGTAAGCCTACGTCAATAGCAAGCACCCTTAGTGACAGGGTAGTGACAGCTCGTGGGCGTTCGCGCCTAAGATGGTACAGGCGACACCGTGGTCCGTTGTCCCTCCCCCTCTTTTTTCGGATGAGATTCAGCGTGCCATCCCAGCGGCAGTCCCCCACCACCATCCTTTGAGGCCCCCCGGCCACCCGTGACGCAAGGTAAGACCTTGGTCGGATAGGCACCAGTTGAGCACCGTGACCCACCCCGGAGATTCCCTGACCCGGCGCCAAAAACTGATCTATGTAGTGATTCTCGGCTCCCTCACCGCCCTGGGCCCTTTCACCATCGACCTGTACCTGCCAGCGTTTCCGTCCCTGCAGAGCGATCTCGGTGTCACCGAGGCGGCGGTGCAGCTGACCTTGACCGGCACGATCGTCGGGTTCGCCGTGGGGCAGCTGATTGTCGGCCCGCTCAGTGACAAGGTGGGACGACGGGTACCGCTGATTCTGGCGACAAGCGTCCATATCCTCGCCTCGCTGGGTGCCGCGATGGCAACCGACATCACGATGCTGATGGTCTTCCGGGTGTTGCAGGGCATAGGAGCGGCCGGAGGCGGCGTCGTCGCCATGGCCATGCTTCGCGATCTGTTCAGCGGGTACCCGCTGGTGAGAATGCTCTCCTACATGGCGCTCGTTAACGGGTTGGCGCCCATCTTTGCTCCGGTGATCGGGTCGTCGCTGCTGCTCGTCATGCCCTGGCCGGGGATTTTCTGGTTCCTCGCAGGCTACGGGGTGCTGGTGATCATCGGTGCGTCGGTGTTCCTCATCGAAACCCTGCCCGCGGACCGGCGGGGCAATTCAGGTGCCACCGCTCTGCAGCGTTATCGTGCGGTGCTCACCGACCGGATCTTCATTGGTGTCCTGCTGGTGGGCGGAATGAACTTCTCGGGACTGTTTTCGTACCTGTCGGCGTCGCCGTTCCTGTTCCAGGGCACCTACAACTTCAGCGAGCAGCAGTACGGGCTGCTTTTCGCGGTGAATTCGCTCGGCATTGTCGCGGGCGTGCAGATCAGTGCACGGATCCTGCGGCGGATCGGCCCCCAGTGGGTGATGGTGTACTCGACCGCGTCGATGCTGCTGATGTCGCTGCTCATCGTGCTGTTCGCCCAGCTGGGGTTCGGTTTGTGGGGCATCATGGTGCCGCTGTGGTTCTACATCATGTCGGCAGGGTTCACATTCCCCTGCGTGCAGGTACTGGCGCTGGCCAACCACGGTGCCCAGGCCGGAACTGCAGCATCGCTCCTGGGCGCCGTCACGTTCGGTCTGGCGGGTGCGATCTCTCCAGTGGTCGGTCTGCTCGGCGTCTCAGCCACCACAATGGGTTCCGTGATGGCGGTCTGCATCGGTGCTGCAGTGGTGTTCCTGTGGACCGTGGTCAGGCCGCGCACCGTCCCTGCGCTGCAGTAACTCCAACAGCAGCGACTGGTCTTGCGACCGCTACCCCTGCGCCAGGCGGCGCAGGGGTAGACCGCGGTTAGCTCCGTTCGGCCTTGCTGGAGATGTTCCGGGCCATCGACTTGAAGATGGTGCCGTGGAACGGGAGCACACCCAGCCAGTACAGCCGGCCCGCAAGACCCCTCGGGAAGAACACCGCGCGCTGGGTGTATTCGCTGCCGGTGCCATCGGGGCGCACTGACATCTCCAGCCAGGCACGGCCCGGGAGCCTCATCTCCGCGCGCAGGCGCAGACGCTCACCTCTGACGATTTCCTCGACCCGCCAGAAGTCCAATGGGTCGCCGGTCAGCAGCTGATCGTTGTGGCGCCGGCCGCGGCGAAGCCCGACGCCGCCCACCAGCTTGTCCATCCAGCCACGGGCAGCCCAGGCGACGGGAAGGGAGTACCAGCCGTTGTCTCCGCCGATGCCTTCAATGACCTTCCAGAGACGTTCGGGTGACGCCTTGGACTGGTAGACCTGGACGTCGGTGAAGACCGTGCGACCAGCCCATTCCGGGTCGGTGGGCAGCGGATCGGCCGCAGTGTCAAGCCGCGATGCTCCTGCCCAGCTGGTTTCCACCTCTCCCCCGCGTTCCTTGCCCAGCGCCAGGTTCACCGCGGTACGGTAGTCGGTCAGACCGCCGTCGGGCACCGGAAGGTAGTCGTCAATATCGTGCTCGGCGGTGATTGCATCGTGCTGGAGCGATTCGATGAGCGGCATCGCCATCACCCGAGGGATCGGCGTGACCAGGTTCACCCAGTGGCCAGCCAGCCGGGGGGTCAGCACCGGCAGGGCGAGGATCTTGCGGCGCGGCAGACCTGCTTCGACCGCGTACTGGTTCATCATTTCGGCGTAGGACAGCACGTTCCGCGAGCCGATGTCGAAGGTCCGGTTCAGGTCGGCGGGCAGGGAGAGTGCGCCGATCAGGTAGTGCAGGACGTCGCGGACAGCGATGGGCTCGATCCGGTTGAGCACCCACTTGGGTGCTGGCATCACGGGGAGGACATCGGAGAGGTGCCTGATCATTTCGAATGACGCGGACCCGGAACCGATGACCACACCGGCCTGATAGGCGATGGTGGGCGTCCCGGATTCCAGCAGGATGCGTCCCACCTCTTCGCGGGAGCGCATGTGGGTGGAGAGTTTCACATCCGACGGGTGCAAACCACCCAGGTAGACCATCCGCACCACCCCAGCCTTGGTGGCGGCCCGGGAGACCAGGGAAGCAATGTTCGATTCCTTGGTCTCAAAGCCTTTCCCGGTCCCCATTGAGTGGACCAGGTAGTACAGGGTGTCGACCCCATCGCACGCCTTGGTCAACGATTCTTCGTCTTCGAGGTCGCCCTCCACCACTTCCACCGAAGAGGTCCAGGGGACGTCCTTGAGCTTCTGCGGGGAGCGCACCAGCACACGCACGGTGTGGCCTTCGGCGACCAGACGGGAGACCAGCCGGCCACCGATATACCCGGTAGCGCCGGTGACTAAGATCAGTTTGCTGTCTTGTTCCATTTCCCCAGAATACGCCTCGAACCTGGTGACTCACGACAAAAGAAAAACCCCTTCCCTCCAGCACGAAGCTGGTGGGAAGGGGTTTAGTGGCTCCTCCGACTGGACTTGAACCAGTAACCCTTCGATTAACAGTCGAATGCTCTGCCAATTGAGCTACGGAGGAAAGCAGCAGATACAACTTTACATACCAAGTGCGGGTAAGTGAAATTGGCCGGGAATCAGTCGGAGCGCAGCTGACGACGGCGCATCTCCAGCGCCAGCAGGTCACGCTGCAACTGGACGTAGTGCTCGGGGTCGGCAGCAGCATCAACGCGCTGCAGTTTCCCCTGCATCTCGGCTTTGAGCCGGGTGATGCGCAGCTCGAAGAGCCGGTTCACGATGTCACGGCAGTAGAGGGCCAGTGCGTCCTCGGCTTTCGACGGCAGCGGGGTGACAGCCAGTTCGGTGACCAGCCCGCGCAGCACCTCAGGGACCTCCTGCCGGACCCGTTCCACCCACTGGGCCGGATCCACACCCGCGGCGCCGGCGGCCTGCACAGCGTCCTTCAGCACCCCGTAGACACGCTCCGAGAACCCCGACTCCGCAAACCGCTCCCAGTGCACCGGTTCCAAAAGGTTCGGGTACTGCAGCACCACCTCGAGGACTTCCCGCTCCATCCGGCCAATCGGGTCTTTGGGGTCCGGTCGGGGGAAGTGCAGGGCCTCTGCTTCGCCGCTCGGCGCGTCGGCGGTGCCGTTGCTGGATCCGGCCGACGACGACGGCGCTGCGCCCTCGCGGGACGGCGCAACCGACATTCCGCCGGGGCCACTACTCACCCCGGTCCCCTTGCGGGCGGCTGACGCCACTGCGCGAGCCACCTGGTCCTCGCCGACGAACTGCATCCCGAGCCAGCGGGACAGCTCCCGCGTGTAGATGGACCGCAGCGAGACGTCCCGGATCCGCGCGACAATCGGGGCGGCATGCCGCAGGGCGTTGACCTGCCCCTCGCCGGTGGACAGGTCGTAGTTGCTGAAGGAAGCCTGGATGGCGAACTCAAACAGGGGACGCCTTGACGAGATCAGGCCACGGACGGCGTCGTCGCCCCTGGTCTGCCGTAGCTCGCAGGGATCGGCGCCGCTGGGCTCCACCGCCACGTAGGTCTGCGCGACGAACCGCTGGTCCTCCTCGAAGGCGCGCAGGGCGGCCTTCTGCCCGGCGGCGTCGCCGTCGAAGGTGAAGACCACTTCCCCACCGGAGCCGTCGTCCGACAGGAGCCGGCGGGCGATCTTGATGTGGTCGGCGCCGAACGCGGTGCCGCAGGTCGCGACGGCGGTCCCCACCCCAGCGAGGTGGCATGCCATCACGTCGGTGTAACCCTCGACCACCACGAGCTGGCGGGTCTTGGCGATTTCCCGCTTCGCCAGGTCGATGCCGTAGAGCACCTGGGATTTGCGGTAGAGCGAGGTTTCGGGGGTGTTGAGGTACTTGGGCCCCTGGTCCTCCTCGTAGAGCTTCCTGGCCCCGAATCCCACGGTGTCGCCGGTGATGTCACGGATCGGCCAGATCAGGCGGCCGCGGAACCTGTCGTAGATGCGCCCCGCGTTGTTGGAGGAGACGCTGAACATGCCGGTAAGTTTCAGCTCGTCCTGGGTGAAGCCCTTGCCGGTGAGGTGGGTCAGCAGTCCGTCCCAGCCCTGCGGCGCGTAGCCCACCCCGAACAGTTCGGCGGCCGCCCGGTCGAATCCCCGGTCCTGCAGGAACCGGCGCCCCGCCGCGGCGCCCTGGGTCAGGAGCTGATCGCGGTAGAACTCGGCGGCGATCTTGTGGGCGTCCAGCATGCGCTGGCGCCGCCCGATATCTTCCCGCCGGGGGCCGGTGCCGCCGTCCTCATACCGCAGCTCAAACCCGATCCGGGAGGCGAGCTTTTCGACGGTTTCGGAGAACGAGGTGTGGTCCATCTTCTGGACAAACGAGATCACGTCGCCGCCCTCACCGCAGCCGAAACAGTGGTAGGAGCCCATCTGCGGACGGACGTGGAACGACGGCGAACGCTCGTCGTGGAAGGGACACAGGCCCTTGTAGGAGCCCACACCGGCGGACTTCAGGGTGACGTAGCCGTCAACGATTTCCTTGATGTCAGTGCGTTGGCGTACCTCATCGATGTCTTCGCGCTTGATGAGTCCGGCCATGAAAACAGTCTATGCGTCAGCGATGGGGTGCGGGCGCGCCAGCAATACCTGTGCAGGACCAGTCCCGCCCGAAGCGCGGGACCAGGTCCAGGAAAGCGCGGGGGCTGCTACCAGAGGGACGGAACAGGTCCAACGGCGCGCCGGTGGAGGGCCAGCGCCGAGGCGTCGGTAAGGGACGCCACCTGGTCGATGACCACCCGGAGCCGGGCGTCGTCGTCGGGCGCGTCCTTCCAGTCCGCAGCGAAGGTCGGTTCCAGGAACCGGTCCCCGGCGGCGGCCATCTGGGCGACCAGCGAGCTGAGTACCTCCCGCTGGCGTTCGTAGACCGGCTGGCGCCGTTCGGTGGTCATCACAAACGTGGTGGCCAGGCCCTTCATGACGGCAATCTCCAGCTCCGTTTCCTCGGGCACCACCATTTCCGCGTGGTAGCGGGTGAGTGGATTGTGGCCGTAGATGGCGCGGGTGGCCGAGAGGGCGCTCAGGCAGAACCGGCCGATCAGCTGGCTGGTCATGTTCTTCAGGGCGGCCATCGACCGCCTGCTGCCGTCCGCGTCGCGCACCCAGGTATCGGTCGCCTCAAGCCGGGTGAGGGCCGCGTCGATGGCTGCGGCATCGCTGTCCGGGAGGTACCACTGCTGGGTGTAGCCGACCACCCGGGCACGCGTGTCGGAGTTGTCCATCTGCTTCAGCTGGAAGTGTCCGGCCACGATGGCGTCCTCGACGTCGTGCACCGAGTAGGAGATGTCGTCGGCCAGGTCCATGACCTGCGCCTCAAGACAGGACTGACCGGCCGGGGCGCCCTGCCGGAGCCACTCGAAGACCGGGAGATCGTCCTCGTAGGCACCGAACTTGGAGGTGCGCTGCCCGTGCCGTACCGGGGCGTTGGCGGCGGTCCACGGGTACTTCGCGGCGGCATCGAGGCTGGCGCGGGTGAGGTTGAGGCCGGCGGGGGTACCGTCGGCGCGGATCACCTTCGGCTCAAGCCGGGTGAGCAGGCGCAGGGTCTGGGCGTTGCCCTCGAACCCGCCGACAGCATGTGCCAGGTCGTTCAGCGTGGATTCGCCGTTGTGGCCGAAGGGCGGGTGGCCGAGATCGTGTGCCAGGCAGGCGGCGTCGACAATGTCCGGGTCGCAACCCAGCGCGCGGCCCAGTTCGCGCCCCACCTGGGCGACCTCGAGGCTGTGGGTCAGGCGGGTGCGGACGAAGTCGTCGGTATCGGGGGCCACCACCTGGGTCTTCGCGCCGAGGCGCCGGAGCGCGGAGGAGTGCAGCACCCGGGCGCGGTCACGCTCGAAGTGGGACCGGTGCGTGCTCTTGGCGGGTTCGTCAACCCACCGCTGCATGTCGGCGTCGGTGTAGCCGGGGGTGACCGGCGCGTTCGGGAAGCTCATGCCGGGCTCAGCCACCTGAGATATCCACTTCCGCGGCGGAAATGTCCGCCTGCTGCGCGTCGTTCAGTGCCCGTGAGGTCAGCCAGTCCTGCGGCAGGGAGGTCTTCTTGGGGCTGCCGGCACGGCCTCGTGGGCCTTCGGCGTCGGCTCCCGGGTAGGGGGAACCGGCGTCCAGCTCGGCCAGCAGTTCGCGCAGCACCTCGAGGGTGGGGACGGCGGCCAGCTTGGCGCGCAGCTCCCCTCCGACCACGTAACCCTTGAAATACCAGGCCATGTGCTTGCGAATATCCCGCAGCGCCATCATCTCGTTGCCGAAGGTGTCGACCAGCAGTTCCGCGTGCCGGTAGACGGTGTCGGCCACCTGCCCGAGGCCGGGCTGGTGCCTGCTGCTCTCCCCCTCGAAGGCGTTCATCAGGTCTCCGAACAACCACGGCCTGCCCTGGCAGCCGCGTCCAATGACGACGCCGTCGACGCCGGTCTGCCGCACCATCCGGATGGCGTCCTCCGCCGACCAGATGTCGCCGTTGCCGAGCACCGGGATGTCCGGGAGCGCCTCACGGAGTTCCGCGATGGCGTTCCAGTCGGCCTTGCCGGAGTAGAACTGGGAGGCTGTCCTACCGTGCAGCGCCACGGCTGCGACGCCACTGTCGCGGGCGATCTTCCCCGCCTCGCGGAAGGTCAGGTGATCCTCGTCGATCCCCTTGCGCATCTTGATGGTCAGCGGGATGTCGCCCTTCGAGGCTTCCCGGACCGCTGTCTGGACGATGCCGGTGAACAGGTCGAGCTTCCAGGGCAGTGCCGCACCGCCACCCTTCCGGGTGACCTTCGGGACGGGGCAACCAAAGTTCAGATCGATGTGGTCGGCCCGGTCTTCCTCGACCAGAATCCTGACCGCCGCGCCCACGGTGACCGGGTCGACGCCGTAGAGCTGGACAGAGCGCACGGCCTCGTCGTCGTCGTGCGAGATGATCCGCAGGGACTCGGGATTCCGTTCCACCAGGGCGCGGGAGGTCACCATTTCGGAGACGTACAGCCCGCCACCGTACTCGCGGCAGAGGCGGCGGAACGCTGTGTTGGTGATCCCGGCCATCGGCGCGAGGACGACGGGGGTCTTCACGGTAATGTTGCCGAGCTGCAGCGGGGGCAGATCGAGTCGGGTTTCAGCTGGGGAGCCGGGGGCGTGCGCCTCGGTTACTCCGGGCAGGGTTGATACAACAGTCACCTCTCCATTGTCGCAAGCTGAGGCAAATCGGGAAGCGTTTCGTTCGTCCCGGCGCGCCCGGGCCCCTCAGCCGCTTCGATCCCGCCGGGCACTCCGGGTATCAGCCGGCGGGTTCCCGCTGGCCGGCTGGACCGCCGCGCTCTCGGCGGCGAGCGCCGCAGGTCGCTGCCCGCCGTCGTCGTGCCCCGTCTGCCGGGTGATTCCCACCGCCTTGACCACCAGGACGGCGATCAGGGTGGTGGCAGGAATCGCGAGCACCAGGCCGATGGAGCCCACCAGGGTGCGGACCACCTCCTCCGCGAGCTCCCCGCTGGTGAGGTTCTCCAGGACGGTGCGTTCATAGAGCGAGACCAGGATCAGCAGCGGCAGCGCCGCCCCCGCGTAGGCGAACGCGATGGTGTACACGGTGGAGGCGATATGGTCGCGGCCAATCCGCATGGCACCGGCGAAAAGCCTGCGGGCCGAGGTGTTGGGGGCCAACTCATACAGCTCCCACACCGCCGACGACTGGGTGATAGTCACATCGTTGAGGACTCCCAGTCCGGAGATGATCAGCCCGCACATGATGATCCCGGAGATTGACACGTCACCGGAGGCGTTGACCAGCGCGTAGGCGTTCTCGTCCCCCACCCCGAACAGGTAGATCGATTCGGTGGCCCACGCGGCGAGCAGCGCCGTGATGGACAGGCCGAACAGGGTGCCCAGCAGGGCCGTCGAGGTCCTGGCGGAGAAGCCATGGGCAAAGTAGAGGACCCCGATCATGATCACCACCGACCCGACCAGTGCCAGCAGCAGCGGCGGTTTGCCTTCCACCAGGCCGGGCAGGATGAACTGGGCCAGGACGATCAGGGCGCCGACCAGGCCGATCATCGCCCGCAGCCCACGCCAGCGGGCGACGGCGACCACCACCACCGCGTAGAGGACGGCGAGCCAGATCATCGGGATGGTCCTGACGAAGTCCATGAAAATGTAGGGCGCGCTTCCGCCCTGGATGACCCCCTCCAGGTTCAGGAAGCGGATCCGGTCTCCGGGCTCCACCGCGTTGGCGCGGGCCAGTTCGGGGGAAACCTCGACCGGGACCGCCGCCCCGCCGGCGTCCGGCAGCGTGTAGGCGACCTGGCATTGCTGCGCAACCCCGCCGGCGTCGACGGTGGGTTGGGAGGACGGACAGTCCTCCAGGGAAATCCGTTCGACCTCCCCCGTGTCGATGGAGACGCCGTCTGCGGTGGCATAGGGATTCGCGATGGTGACGTTGCTGCGGTCCCCGCTGGGCCACAGCAGGATCATGCCGATCACCGTCAGGATTCCGAGGGGCACGAGAATGGCTGAGAGCAGCAGGTTCGCCCGCCGTCGGGCACCCATCGTTTTCTCGCTCAGCTCCGAATTCCCTGTGTCCTGAGTGTGGCTGTGGCCCACGAAGTTCCTAGCTGTCCAAGGTGTTAAGAGAGTGCACTCTTTTCGTGCCCTCCGGAATTCTACGCGGGGACCCCACACCCCGTTCGGGACATAAGCTATTACCAGGATGAGTTCGACCAAGCGGTAGGCGGAAAAGGACAGATGAAAGAACGGTTCAGTGAATCAAGCGAGGTTCCCGCAGGAACCGTCGCGCATGCCCCGGTCATCACCGTCCGCAAGGGCTCCGGCCCGGTCACCGGCGTCGCGCTGGTGTTGCATGGCGGTCGGGCGAACAGCTTCGAGCCGGTACGCACCCGCCATCTGAGTCCCGTGCGGATGATCCCTTTCGCCGCCCTGATCCATCGCCGCGGCAAGCGCCACGGCCTGGAAGTGTGGTCCCTGCGGAACAGCGTCAGGGGATGGAACGGCCAGGAAATGTCACCCCTGCACGATGCCCGTTGGGCTCTGGCCGCGATCCGTGACCGCCATCCGGGGGTGCCCATCTATCTGGTCGGCCATTCGATGGGCGGACTGGTTGCCCTCTGCGTCGCCGATGATCCACAGGTGCGCGCCGTGGTGTCCCTCGCCCCCTGGCTCAGCGACACCACCCCCGAGGATCCCGTCGACGGCAGGCGCGTGCTGATCCTGCACGGCGACCAGGACCGGTGGACCTCCCAGCGGCAGTCGTACCGGTACGCCCAGCGGGCGCGGGGGCTGGCCAAGGAGCTGCACTATGTCACGGTCACTCAGGCCGGACATTTCATGGTCACGAAGGCCCGGCTGTGGCACGAGCTCACCGCCTCCTTTGTGCTGAAAACCTTCATGGAGGACACGGGCGCGTCAGTACCACCGGCCGGCACCCTCCCTGCCCGGGACCTGCTGGCCAGCGACCAACCCCTATCCATCACGGTCTAGGCCATGACTGTCTGACCGGCCCGTCCCACTCCATCCATCAAAGGTGAATGATGCCTGAATTCCCGTTCCTCAGCTTTGCTGCCGGCTTCGGCTGGGCGACGCTCGGCGTCGTCGTGCTGCTGGCCGCGACCTTCGCCCTGGCACAGGTCCAGAAGCGCCACTCGGTGATCGATACGGCGTGGGGGCTCGGCTTTGTGGTGATTGCGGTCATCACCTTCATCACGTCGGCCGACGTGTCGGGAGCGTCAGCGGGCGACGACGGCCGCCGCGCGCTGATGCTCATCCTCACCGCTGCCTGGGGGTTGCGCCTGGCCGGATTCATCGGCTGGCGTGCCCGCGACGGTGCCGAAGACCCACGCTACGAGGACATGCTCAGTGATGCGCCGGGATCCCGTAACGCCTACGCGCTGCGAAAGATCTATCTGACGCAGGGCATCGTAATGCTCTTCGTCTCCCTGCCCATCCAGGTGGCCATGTATTCGACCGGGCCGCTGGGCTGGCTGGCCTGGGTGGGAGCGGTGATCTGGCTGGTCGGTTTCTTCTTCGAAACCGTCGGCGACTACCAGATGGCAGCGTTCCGGGGTAACCCGGCGAACAAGGGCACGGTGATGGACAGGGGCCTCTGGCGCTACACCCGCCACCCGAACTATTTCGGGGACGCCGCCGTCTGGGTGGGACTGTTCCTGGTGGCCGCCGACTCGTGGCCCGGCGTGCTGACAATCCTCTCCCCCGCCCTGATGTTCTGGACCCTGTCCAACAAGACCGGCAAACCCCTGACCGAAAAACGGCTCAGCAGCCGTCCCGGGTACCGGGAGTACATCGAGAACACCAGCGGTTTCTTTCCCCTTCCACCCAAACCCGGACGAGGTGCATCATCATGAGTCGACTCACTGAGAAGATCGGGCGCTGGCAGCCCCAGCCCAATGACCGCTTCTACCGGATGATCGTGCACACCGGGCAGACGCTGCAGTTCGTTTTCCGGATCCGGGTGATTGTCACCGGCGAGGAGAACCTCCTGCCGCGCGGACCACTGAATGGCAAGTCACGACGTCCGGTACCGGGGCAGGGTGCGGTCGTCGCCGTCACCCACTTCGGGTACCTCGACTTCGCGTTCGCGGAACTGGTGCTCTGGCGGCATGCCCGCGCCCAGATGCGGTTCCTCGTCACCAAGGGCGCCGGGTCGCACTGGTTTGCCGGCCCCGCCATCCGCGCAGCCGGTCACGTGATCGTCGACCGCAGTGCCGGCAGTGCGGCCTACCAGGGTGCGCTTGAGAAGCTGAAGGCCGGCGAATATGTGGCAATCCTGCCCGAGGCGGGCGTCAGCCGCAGCTACACCGTCCGGGAACTGAAGACCGGCGCGGTACGCCTCGCTGCCGAAGCCGGGGTGCCCATTATCCCGATCTCGGTGTGGGGGTCCCACCGCCTGATGAGCCGGGGCCAGAAACTGTCGCTGAAGACCGTCTTCCGCGCACCGGTCCGGGTCCACGTCAGCAAACCGATCCGGCACGGCGCCGATACCGACGTCGTCATCGAAACCGAGCAGCTGCGAGCCGAACTCCAGGACGGCATTGACCGCGGCATCGCCGGCTTCCCGCTGGTCCCCGAGCCCGGCGCCTGGTGGCACCCGGCCCACCTGGGCGGAGGCGCCATGACCGAAGAGGACCGCATCGCGGCCGACGCCCACGACCGGGCGACCGGCCGCCACGAGCGCCAGTAGCTTCCCCCGCTAGTCGCTGACGACCAGCGTTTCGGGTGCGCTCACGCTCGCGGTCCCCATCGCCAGGAGTGGGTCGATCACGTTGACCAGTGCGGTCATCGAATCGTCCACCTCGACGAGCACCGGGAATTGGTGCACCAGCATCGCCAGCAGGGAAGCCACTGCGGCTTCCTGCTCCGCGGGGGCCAGCGTCGGGTCGTACCCCACGAGGACATCGGCGGGGTCGTCGGTCCGGGTCTGGGTGTAGCTGATGGCAAACGCGGCGATCCTGCCGCCGTCGGCCTGCGGCTTGTCCCTGAGGACCACTGCTCCCCCGGCGCCGGTGGTGTCGGCGAGCAGGTACTGCTGGGCCTGTCCCAGGGTCATGTCCGCAGGATCCCAGGCGTGCACCGCGTTGTACCAGGCGGCGACGGCGGTGGTCAGTTCCACCGACCCGGTCGCCGCTTCATCCAGCTGCGGGCCACCGTTGTCCTCGAAGACCGGAAGCGCCAACGCACCGGGTTCCACCCGGACGATGCGGGAGCGCTGGATCGGTGCCAGCCCCGACGCGAGGGCGAAGTCACCGCCGGTGGACCCGGGAATCACCTTCGCCCGCAGCGCGGTGGCGCCCGACGGCGAGCCGGACGCCTCATTTCGCAGCATCGCCAGCAGGGTGGACCCGACACCGGCGCGCCGGTGGTCGGCTGCCACCTCGACGTACGCCCACAGGCGCTGGTTGTGCAGCTTCGGTTCGAAGACGTACGCAGCGGCGACGGGGACCCCCGCGTCGCTGCCCACTGAGCCGGTGCCCACGGTGTCCTCGGCAACGATGCAGCGCAGCCACGGGGTGTTGGAGGAGGGCCGGAACAGCGCTCTGGCCTGTTCCACCTGCGCGTTCTCGGGTCCGCCCCAGAGCTGGATGAGCTCCAGGTCGTCTCCTTCGCGCCACTCACGGTAGTTCAGTGCCATCAGGAGCCGATCAGCCGTGCGGCGAGGTAACCCTGAACCTGGTCAAGTGACACGCGTTCCTGGGCCATCGTGTCGCGTTCGCGGATGGTGACGGCCTGGTCATCGAGGGTGTCGAAGTCGACGGTGATGCAGAACGGGGTGCCGATCTCATCCTGACGGCGGTAGCGGCGGCCAATGGCGCCGGCGTCGTCGAAGTCGATGTTCCAGTTCCTGCGCAACTGCGCCGCCAGATCCTTGGCCTTCGGTGACAGGTCCTCGTTGCGGCTCAGCGGCAGGACGGCGGCCTTGACCGGGGCGAGGCGCGGGTCCAGCTTCAGGACGGTGCGCTTGTCGACGCCGCCCTTGGAGTTGGGTGCCTCATCCTCGGTGTAGGCGTCCACCAGGAACGCCATGAAGGACCGGGTCAGTCCCGCGGCCGGCTCGATCACGTACGGCGTGTACCGCTCGTTGGTGCCCTGGTTGAAGTAGCTCAGGTCGGTGCCCGAGTGCTTCGAGTGGGTGGAGAGGTCGAAGTCGGTGCGGTTCGCTATTCCTTCCAGCTCGCCCCACTCGGAGCCCTGGAAGCCGAACCGGTATTCGATGTCGGTGGTGCCCTTGGAGTAGTGGCTGAGCTTCTCCAGCGGGTGGACGAACAGGCGCAGGTTGTCCTCGTTGATGCCCAGATCGGTGTACCAGTCGAGGCGGTTCTTGATCCAGTACTCGTGCCACTCGTCGTCGGTGCCTGGTTCGACGAAGAATTCCATCTCCATCTGCTCAAACTCACGGGTGCGGAAGATGAAGTTGCCCGGCGTGATCTCGTTGCGGAAGCTCTTGCCGATCTGGCCGATGCCGAACGGCGGCTTCTTCCGGGACGTGTTGAGGACATTGTTGAAGTTCACAAAGATGCCCTGCGCGGTTTCGGGGCGCAGGTAGTGCATCCCCTCCTCGTTCGCGACGGGGCCCAGGAAGGTTTTCAGCAGACCGGAGAACTCCTGCGGTTCGGTCCACTCGCCGCGGGTGCCGCAGTTGGCGCAGGCAATGTCCTTGAGGCCGTTCTCGGGGGCCCGGCCCTTCTTCTCCTCGTACTCTTCCTCGAGGTGGTCGGCACGGAACCGTTTGTGGCAGCTCAGGCACTCCACCAGGGGGTCGCTGAACACGTCCACGTGGCCGGAGGCCTCCCACACCTTACGGGGCAGGATCACCGAGGAGTCGAGGCCGACGACGTCGTCGCGGCCACGGACCACCGACTGCCACCACTGGCGCTTGATGTTTTCCTTCAGTTCCGCGCCGAGCGGACCATAATCCCAGGCCGACCGTGATCCGCCGTAGATTTCCCCCGCCTGGAAGACGAATCCGCGGCGTTTCGCCAGGGAAATGATGGGGTCGAGTGCGGACTGGTTCTTGGCCAAGGTGGTTCTCCATTTCTACAGGCCGCTGGGTGCGGTCCGTGGTGGTGCCCGGCAGGTCTGAGACGGCCCAGGAATGGGCTGCGGCCTGCACGAATCGAAGGTTCAACCCTAGCCTACCGAGGTGGTCGGGACGGCGTCCCGGCGCAGGGTTCAGTGGCGTCCCGACACAGATTCACGAGCCGCCGGGCGAGGTCCGCGGTCAGCGGAAGCGCAGCGCGCGCCGGGGCCACGGCAGCGTGGTCAGCACAATGGCGACGAGGGTCAGGAGGGGCCCGGCCACCGTGGCCACTTCCACCACGGTTCCCGAAGTCGGGAACACGAGGTCGAGGACGAGCGATCCGACCAGTTGTCCAGCGATCATTCCCAACCCGGTCAGGAGCACGCCGAGGCTCCGGACTAGGACCGCGCCGAGCCCGATGAAGATACACCCGAGCGGGCCGCCCAGGTAGTACCACCACTCGGTGGGCAGTGCCTCCCCCGGCCCGGCGACCAGAACCTTGATCAGCCAGGCGACCAGCAGTACCGACGTGCCCGAGACAAAATTCAGGAGGGTGGCGGTGATCGGAGTCCCGTAATGGACGGCCGCGGTGCCGTTCATGGCCTGCTGGAAGCTGATGAGAAACCCTGCGGCAACCGGGAGCAGAACCGGAATCAGCCAGGACTGCACGTCACCGGAAGCACCAAAACGGGGAGATACTGCCCACACCACCGAGGCGACGGCTAGCGCGGTACCGATCAGCCGCATGAGCGTCAGCGGCCGCTTGCCGGCCGGGCCAATGCCAGCCCGGTCAGCGAGCAGGCCGCTGAGCGTCTGGCCCATCACCGCCGCGACAGTGAACAACGCCACACCCAGGACGCCGATGGTCAGGGACTGGGAGAAGACAAAGAAGGCACCGACGGTGCCTGCGGCGAGGTAGATGGGCGGGAACCGTCGTTCCCGCACCGCCGGAGCGATCTGACGGAAACCGGCCCTGCCCCGGGGTAGCGCACAGGTGATGACCACCATCAGGACGAGCCCCGTACTGAAACTGACCAGCGCTGCCGCCGCCCCGTCGGCCAGCTGGGTCCCGAGGGCGCCGTTGATCCTGCCCTGCAGGGGGATGGCTACGCCAGCCCCGACGGCGAGAAGCAGGCCAGGGACGAGGGGAAGCCGGGGGTGGTGTGACACCTACTGATCCTATGGCAGCGTGGCTGGCCCACCTGATGCGCCTGCGGTCGCTGGCCAGCAGCAAGATGCCCGGCAAGGCAGAATGGTTCAATGAGCAAATCCCACGACGTCGACCCCACCGCCGCTGACACCATCCAGATCTCGGATGACATGATCCGGTTGGGCCAACTCCTGAAGCTGGCAAACCTCGCTGAGGACGGTACGCAGGCCAAGGAACTCATCGATCATGGCCTGGTGAAGGTCAACGGGGCGATCGAGGAGCGCCGTGGCGCCCAGCTGCACCCCGGCGACGTGGTGACCGTCAACGGTGTCTCGGTGAGAATCACCAGCGGCTGAGACCAGCGCTGCTGTTGAACCGCGGCCCTTCCCGGCCGTGATTACCCCCGGCTAGGTTGCGGTTCGATCCCGAACACCGTCAGTTCAAGGAATTCCTTGACGTGCGCCAGTTCCCTGACACTGATGCTGTGGCCGATCCCCGCGTACAGCACCTTGGTGAGGCTGGTGTGCGCGACAGCCCAGCGGTGGGTGAACTCGATCCGGTCCCCAGTGATCACCGGGTCGTCCTGGTCCCGGCCCCAGAACAGCGGCACCGGGTGGGCCGCGACGTCGTCGTCGTGGAAGAAGTCGCTTCCGTCGGCGGGCACCACGAACCCTGACAGGCCGACGACGGTGGTGAAGTCCCGGGGGCGGTGGCGCAGCAGGGTGGTCGCTACGGCCATCCCCATGGAGAACCCGAGCAGGGACACGCTTGAGTGCACCGACTTCACCGAATCCAGCCAGGCGGCCACCCGGGCGACCGAATCAGTGACCAGGTCCACCGAGTACCCGGTGTCCTGGCTGAGGGGGAACCAGGTGAATCCGGGTCCCTGGGCGTGGGGGGCACGGACGGAGGCTACGGTCAGGTCGGCGGGCAGGTGGTCCACCAGGCCCATCAGGTCCTCCTCGTTGGCAAGGTGCCCGTGGAACATCACCAGCAGGGCAGTCCCCTGCCTCTCCTCCTCGGGACGGGACCACAGGACTACCGGATCCCAGGCCGGCCCGGTGGCTTGCTCGGCTGATGTGTGGGGGGTATCCGAAAGAGTCATTGAAGTATTCTGGCATGCGCCCACCGGTGGCACCCAGCCGGGGACTGCTACAGGATAGGAGCATGAACCGGAACCTGTACCAGCCACCGGAACCCCATCCCGCCGGAAACGCCACCCCCCACCCCTGGACGCGTTACGTTGCGCTGGGTGATTCATTCACCGAGGGAATCGGCGATCCGAACCCCGAGAGCGTCGGCGGCAACCGGGGCTGGGCCGACCGGGTGGCAGAGGAACTTGCCCTGAGCCGTGAGGACTTCGCGTATGCCAACCTCGCGGTCCGCGGGCGGCTCCTGCACCAGATTGTCGATCAGCAGGTGGAGCCCGCGCTGGCGTTGCGGCCGGACCTGATCACCATTTCGGCGGGCGGCAACGACCTGATCCGTCCGGGCGGCGATCCCGACCGGCTCGCCGAACAACTGGACAGCGCCGTCGAACAACTCAGCGCCGACCATGCGACGGTAGTACTGTTCACCGGACCGGACGCGCGCGAGTCGGTCCTGGGGAACTTCAGATCCCGGACCGCCATCTTCAATGAAAACCTGCGGATCATCGCGGCGCGCCACGACGCGTTGATCGCCGACCTGTGGGCGTTGCGCCAACTGGTCGACATGCAGATGTGGGACGGGGACCGCCTGCATTTCTCTCCTCTGGGCCACCACACGATCGCGATGATGGTGCTGGAGACCCTCGCCGTGCCGCATTCCCTGACTCCACTGAAACCGCAGCCCCTGCCCCACAAGAGCTGGCGTGCAGCCCGTACAGAGGACCTCGTCTGGGCGAAGGTGTACTTCGTTCCCTGGGTGTTGCGCCGGCTCCGCCGCCAGTCGGCCGGTGACGGCATACTGGCGAAGCGTCCGGATGCCGCGCCCATCTTTGGTCCGGGTATGCCGCCGGGCGCGGGCGGCTAGGAGTAGAAGGCGTCCCGCAGCCTGTCGTGGAGCTGGCTGACCTCGGTGAGGAACGCGTCGTGACCGATCGGTGAGGTGATCAGGTGCACGGGTACCTCTCCGGGCAGCGCGTCCGCCAGGAGCTGGGACTGGCTGGGATAGTAAAGCCGGTCCGAGTCCACCGCGGCGATGAAGAACTGCGCCCGCGCCAACTGCACCGCTGCGTGCAGCGAGCCACGATCGCGAGCCGCGTCGTGACCCATCAGGGCTTCGGTCAAGGCAACATAGCTGTTGGCGTCGAAGCGGTCCACCAGTTTGTCAGCCTGATGATCAAGGTAGCTCTCCACCTGGTAGCGGCCACGGGCCGCCGGATCGGTGGAGCCGAAGGGGACCTCCGGACTCTGGGGTGCCCGGCCGAACCGGTACTCAAGCTCGGGTTCGGACCGGTAGGTGATGTGGGCGATCCGTCGCGCCAGCCCCAGCCCCGCGGTGGGCCCGCTGCCGGGGTAGTAGTCGCCGCCGGCGAACCCGGGGTCCAGGCGGATGGCAGCGAGCTGGGCCTGGCCGAAGGCGATCTGTTCCGCGGAGCTCGACGCCGTGCACGCGATGACTGCGCATCGTTCCACCCGATCCGGATACATCAGTGCCCACTCGAGGGCCCTGGCCCCACCCAGGGACCCCCCAAGCACCGAATGCCAGGTCCCGATTCCCAGTGCATCCGCCAGCAGCGCTTCGGCCCGCACGGAATCCCGCACCGTCAGGAACGGGAACCGCGATCCCCAGGGGACGCCGTCGGGATCGAGGCTGGCGGGGCCGGTGGACCCGTAGCACCCGCCGAGCATGTTGATCGACACGGCGAAGTACCTGGTGGTATCGATAGTCTTGCCAGGGCCGACCAGTTGGTCCCACCAGCCGTCCTCGTCCGAATCGCCCCGGGCAACATGGGAGCTGCCCGTCAGCGCGTGCTGGATCAGGACCGCGTTGGAGGCATCCTCGTTGAGGGTGCCCCAGGTTTCGTAGGCGAGGGTGAGTTCGGGGAGGTATCCCCCGGTCTCGCAGGTGAAGGAGCCCAGGTTGCGGGTCTGCACTGTCCCGTCCCGGCGCGAATGCATGGTGCTGCCCTGTTGGGTCGTGTGAAGAGTTGTCACTGAAACCGCCCGCCTCGAAGTCCGCGCTTGCGCCGGACACCTTGCCCACCGCCTGGTCGTCACCCGGGGCACCCCGCCGCGAAGGAGGGTTGCCGTCCAGCAAGCCGGGGCTCTGGTGGAACGGTAATCCGCTCCGTGCTGGCACTCGTGACCTGCTTCTAGATAACCCGAAGAAGCCGTCCCGGTGCAAATATGTGAACGCAATCTACCGCGACAGCGGGGCCCATCAAGAGGTTAGGCGACCCTAAGTCGAGACACGCATCACAAAGTGCAAAACTAGGGCCATGCGCTTGGACCATGTCTCATATGCTTGTGAACCCGACGGCCTCGTAGCGACAGCGGGGAGGATTTCCACTGCCCTGGGCATCGAACCGGTCAAGGGCGGTGTGCACCCCCGCTTCGGCACGCGGAACATGATTTTCCCTTTGCTGAATGGCCAATACCTTGAGGTGGTCGAGGTACTCAACCACCCCGCGTCAGACAAGGCGCCCTTCGGCCAGGCGGTCCGTGCGCGCTCCGAAGCCGGTGGAGGCTGGATGGGGTGGTGCGTCGCGGTCGACGACCTGGCCCCGTTTGAGGAGCGGCTCGGCCGCAGCGCGGTTCCCGGAAACCGCAAGTTCCCGGACGGACAGGAACTGACGTGGCAGCAGATCGGCATCAAGGGTTTGATCGCCGACCCCCAGGTTCCCTACATGTTGAGGTGGGATGACGGGACCGAGGCGCTGCACCCCTCGCATGCCCGCCCATCGTCGGTCCGGCTCGACTCGTTGACCATCGCCGGGTCACCCGATCGGATCGCCGAATGGCTGGGGACCCCCGCCACCGATCCGCTGGATGGTGTCGCGGTGCGCTGGGTGGCCCCGAACGGCACTCCCGGCGTGATGTCGGTGACCTTCGAGGCTGCCAGCGGCCTGGTTGAAATCTAGCCCGTCCCCGCTCACCAAATTACGGCCCCGGCCCACCGGGCCGGGGCGGGTCGGGTTCCCCTAGTCGCCGATACCGATCGCCGACCCGAAGAGGGCAAAGCCAACGAAACCCGCAATGTCCAGCAGCGCGTGGGCAATTACCAGCGGCATCACCCGTTTGGTGCGGGTGTAGGCGTACCCGAAGATCAGCCCCATGATGAAGTTGCCGATAAACGGCCCGAACCCCTGGTACAGGTGGTAGCTGCCGCGCAGCAGGGCGCTGCTGACGATGATCACCGGCGTCGACCATCCGAGCTGGCGCAGCCGGTGGAACAGATACCCCACCACGATCACCTCCTCGACAACCGCATGGCGCAGTGCCGACAGCATGAGC
Source organism: Arthrobacter sp. CAN_A212 (assembly GCF_015752345.1). Lineage (NCBI taxonomy): Bacteria > Bacillati > Actinomycetota > Actinomycetes > Micrococcales > Micrococcaceae > Arthrobacter > Arthrobacter sp. CAN_A212. The sequence continues at coordinate 54,190 of NZ_JADOUT010000014.1, read as the reverse complement.
ACCGGCACCGTCCACCAGTACGCGTCGAGCGCCGCCGGTTCGATCGCCGTCGTGATACCCAGCGCCCTGCCGCCCGCGTACACGCCCAGCGTGCCCGCCCCGATCAGGACGGCCAGGCCGAAACCGAGCCCGAAGTCGACCCGGGGCCGACTGAAGGTGAACCCCAGCGTCCTGAACGCCGATTTGCCGGGCTCCGTGAGCAGGAACAGCACCAGGAACACCGGGATGAAGGCAAAGAAGATGCCCAGCAGCTGGTAAACGAGATCGAAATACTGCCGGTCGTTGAGCACGGGGTTGAGCCGCGTGGTCTGGGACGCCAGCGGAGCCTGGCTCAGTTTGTCGAGCAGGTTCACTACCGAGTAGACCGCCGACTGGCCAAGGGACAGTCCCAGGACAATCGCGATCTCCGCGGTGATCCGGCGGCGCTGGCCGGGTGAGGCACTCCCGACGGCGCCGGGAGCGGGCCGTGCGGGCGGGTGGGTGGCATCGGTGGGCATGGCAGCCATCCTAGTGGGAGCTCCTGTGGCTATTCGGTGGCCACCATCGGCGCCACGATCACCGTGGTGCCGTGATCCTCGAACGACTGCCGCTGGGCGTCGGTAATCCCGGAGTCGGTGATCAGGTTGCTGAAGGTGTAACCGGTCATGGTGGCGAAGCAACGGGTGCCGATTTTCGACGAGTCCGCGACCACATAGGCGGTGGTTGCCCGCTTGGCGACCATCGCGTTAACTGCCGCCTCCCCCTCATCACTGATGGTGGGGCCGACGACCGGGTCCAGGCCGTTCACCCCGACGAACGCGAGGTCCAGAGCTACCCGCTGCAGCACCGCGTCGGCATAGGATCCCACCAGCTCGTAGGATCGCGGATTGACGATCCCACCGGTGACCATGATCTTGAAGTTGGGCCGGACCACCAGCTGGGCTGCAATGTTGATCGCGTTGGTCACGACCGTGAGGGTGGGCTTGGTGGACGGTTCCATCAGGTCGCTGCGCTTGCTCAGGGCCGAGGCGATCGCAGTGCTGGTGGTCCCCCCGCACAGCCCGATCACCGCGCCCTTGGGAATGAGGTCGCTTGCCGCCTGGGCGATGGCCCGTTTCTGGTCCGCGTGGGCGTCCCTGTTGTAGCGGCCGGGCAGGTCGTAGGCGACGGCCTCGATGCTGGCGCCACCGTGGGTACGGGTCAGCAGCCGCTGCTCCGCGAGGCTGTCCAGGTCCCGCCGGGCGGTCGCCGGTGACACCTTGAGCTTGGTGACGATCTCCTCGACATCCACCTGGCTGGCCACAGACAGAAGGTCAAGGATGGCGGTGAGCCGCTCTGCACGTTTCATCGTGCCTGCCCCTTCCCGGGTGCTGAGCCCGCGGCGGCGAAAAGGGTGAGTAACCGGGCCGTCTCAGGTTCGATGGCGGCACGTCCGGCAGCGAGGTACTTGCGCGGGTCGACCGCCGACGGGTTGTGCTCGAGATACAGGCGGACGGCGCGGGTGGCCAGCTGGTTCAGGTGGGTTGAGACATTGATCTTCGTCATCCCGGCCCGGATTGCCGCGGTGAGGTTCGCGTCGGAGACCCCCGATGACCCGTGGAGCACCAGCGGCACCTCAAGGACTGATTTCAGGGCTGCGATCCGTACCAGGTCCAGTTCGGCGCTGCGCTGTGTCATGGCGTGGGACGAGCCGACGGCGACGGCGAGGGCGTCCACGCCCGTTGCCGTCACGAAGGCGGCGGCCTCCCCCGGGTCGGTGCGGACTCCCGGCGCGTGGGCGCCGTCCTTCCCGCCGATCTGTCCCAGTTCGGCCTCGACATACACACCGCGTTCCCGGGCATAGGCGGCGACCCGCGAGGTGGTGGCGACGTTGTCCGCGAAAGGCAGGGCGGCGCCGTCGTACATCACGGACCCGAAACCCAGGTCAACGGCGGCGAGGGCCAACTCCGGGTCCTCGGCGTGGTCGAGGTGGACGGCGACCGGCACGCTCGCCGACCGGGCGATCGCGAGGGTGGCCAGGGCGATCGGCTCCAGCTGCCGGTGGTATTTGACGCAGTTTTCGGAAATCTGCAGGATCACCGGGAGTCCCGCCGCCTCCGCGCCGGCCACCAGCGCTTCGGCGGTTTCCAGATGGATCACGTTGAAGGCGCCGAGGCCCGTCCCGGCGGCAACAGCAGCGGCCATCAGATCGCGTGTCGGTGTGAGGCTCATGGTCGGGGCTCCTGCTGTGCGTGGGGGCTCGTGGGCCGGTCCGGGGTGTTTGGCTCTGGGGTCGTGAGGGCGGGGGTGTTAGGGGTCGGGGTCGTAAGGGCCGGCGTGATGGTGACCGCTGCGACCAGCTCCGGGAAGCTGGCGTGCAGCTCTCCCGCGGCCGGCATCAGGACCGCGGCGGCCGACCAGGCGGTGGCCAGCCGCAGCAGGGTCTCGTCGCCTTGGTCGGAGGCGGCGTCGGTGTCGGTGTCGGCATCAATGTCGGTGGCAGCGACGCCCGCGGCGGAGGTGGCGCTCGAGGCGAGCACGACGGCGAGAGCGGCAACCGCGGCGTCCCCCGCGCCGGTCGGGTTCCCGTCCACCCGTGGCAGGGAGGCCCACAGGGTAGGTCTCCTGGTCCGGTGCAGGGCCATGCCGTCCTCCCCGCAGCTGACCACTACGGCACCCGCGCCGCGGCTCAACAGCTGTCGGGCGCCGTCGTCGAGCGTCGTGGCACCGGTCGCTGCCAGCAGTTCGTGATGGTTGGGCTTGAGGAGGTCCGCGCCGGCGTCGGCCGCCGCCAGCAGCGCGTCGCCGGAGGTATCGATAATGCTGGGGATGCCCTGCTCCCGGGCGCGCCGCACGAGGGATGGGTAGAAGTCCGCTGGCGCACCCTCGGGCAGGCTGCCGGAACCCACCAGTGCACCGGCACCGTCGAGCTGGGCTTCGAGCGCAGCACGGAGCGCACCCCACTCGGTGTCCGAGAGGGGGCGTCCGGCCTCGTTAAAGATGCTGGTTTGCCCGGCCTCGCGGTCGACGAATGCCATGCTCCGACGGGTGGCGGCCGCCGTCGTGGTCAACGCATGGGGGACCCCGCTGGCAACGAGTTCGTCCCGGAACTCGGAACCGGACAGGCCACCAACCGGTGCCACTGCGACCGTCCGGTACCCCGCCTGGTTCAGCACCCGCGCGACGTTGAGCCCCTTTCCGCCAGCGCGCAGCAGGGGCTCACCCACCCGGTGGGATGAGCCGGGAACCAGCCGCGGCACGGCATAGGTCAGGTCGACCGCCGGGTTCGCCGTCACGGTCACAATTGTCCCGCGGGGGCGCAGCACCCCTGTCATGGCGCGTCCAGGAGGCTGCGGGCGCGCAGCGCCGCGCCGATTAGGCCGGCGTCCTGGCCCATCCGTGCCGCCAGGAGGACCGGACGACGATGGAAGGAAAGGTTCCCCTCAAGCTCCCGGCGCAGTGGGCCGAATAGCGCCTCACCGGCCTGGGCCAGTCCGCCGCCGATCACCACTGCCTCGGTGCCGAGAATCGCGACGAGCTGGCTGATGCTGAACGCCAGCGCGGCGACGGCGTCGTCAATCACCTGTTGGGCGGCCGGGTCCCCCGCGGCCGCGGCCTCGAACACGTCCTGCGCACCGGTGACCGACTGGTTGCTCTGATCGGCATAGCGGCGGGCGATCGCTCCCGCCGAGCCCAGGGTTTCCAGGCACCCGTGCACACCGCAGGTGCACGCCAGCCCACCGGGCACCCGGGCATGCCCCAGCTCTCCGGCATATCCGCCGGCCTGCACGCGCACGCCACCGCAGAACACCGCGCCGGCGATCCCCGTCCCAATGATCACGACGACGACGTCGGCGAACCCGCGGGCCGCACCGAAGCGCATCTCGGCGTCGCCGGCGGCGCCGACGTCGTGCGCGTAGGTGACGGGGAGGCCCGTGGCCTCCTGAAGTCGCTGGGCAAACGGGAAGTCACGCCAGCCGAGGTTCGCCGAGTAGATCCCGACGCCATTGACTTCGTCGACCAGCCCGGGGGCGATCAGGCCGATGGCGCCGATGCGGTGGGCCGGCCAGGCGGCGCGGTAGTCGGCGAGTAGCTCGGCCGCGCGCTCCACGATGCTTTCCCCGGGGATGCAGGAGGGAGCGGGGGTGGGGGTACGCCGGATGTCGAGGAGAGTCCCGTCCGGGTCGGCGAGGGCCGACTTCAGGTCGGTGCCGCCCACGTCGATGGCCAGCACCAGGTCCGTCGCGGGCGCTGGCGCCGGGTCCGCCGTCGTCGCCGGGTGGTCGGTCATCGGTACTAGGAGTCCAGGATCACTGAGCGGGTCAGGTTACGGGGCAGGTCCGGGTCCAGCCCACGGGCGCGGGCCCGGGCGAGGGTGATCTTGTGGATCAGGGCCAGGTCGGCGAGCGGGTGGCGCCCGGTGTTGATGTAGTCCGCGCCGGTGGGTGCGACGTCCTCGGCCAGCCCAACGACGTCGTCTCCGAACAACCACACCACCCGGCCGGGGGCGGCGATCGAGATGGGCCCGTGGCGGTACTCCTTTGCGGGGTAGGACTCGGTCCAGCCCTGCACGCCCTCACGCATCTTCAGCCCGGCCTCGTGGGCAAGCCCCACGGTCCAGCCGGTCCCCAGGAAGGTGAATTGCTCGGCGTCGAGCATCTCGGGGCTGATGTCCAGCTCAAGTGCTGCGGTCGCATCGGTGACCGCTTCGCCCAGGTCGATTCCCAGTGACGCCAGAAGGTAAGCGAGTGCGGCGGTGGCAAAGCGGGTCTGGACCACCGACTCCTCATCCGCGTAGGGCAGGGCGACGACGGCGTCGGCGAGCCCGATGGCCGGGGAGCTGGTATCGCCGATGACGGCGATGATCCGGAGGGTCCCCTTGAGCTCCGTCATGAGTTCGAGCACCTCGGTGGTGGTGCCGGATCGGGAGATGGCGACGACGGCGTCGTAGCCGCGGCCAGCCACCACTGCCGCCTCGGAGGCTGCAAACGCATCGGTCAGACCTTTGCCTGCACCTTCCCTGGCGGCGGCATAGCTTTGTGCCATGAACCAGGACGTGCCGCAGCCGATCACAGCGACCCTTTCGCCGTCGGCGGGAAGAAGGTGCTCAGCGGCTGCCTGCTCAATGGCTTGACGCCAGACGGCGGGCTGGGAGTGGAGCTCGCGATCCATGTGCGTCCCTGCGGATTCGGGAACCTGGGGGGCGGAGTGGGGCATCGGGAGCTCCTGTGCGGTTTACAGCGGCATGATCCGCAGTTGATTGGGTATGACGTTTCAAAGGGTAAAGCAATCAGTATCAATCTAACCACTGTAAGGCGGCTTTTGGCAGTACTGACGCCATAACGCTCGGATATCGATCCGCGCGCCCGCTTGACGTGAGACGTGGATCACGCAAGTATCGTTCCACAACGGATGAACAGTAATGCTCATTCTGAAGGCAATACCGTCAACTTGTTGCAAGTATTCCGGACAGCCATAGCTGCTGAGCCACCTTTGGGAAAACGAGGAAACCATGAAGAAATCAATTCGTACCGGGATGGTCGCCAGTGTGGCGGTCGCCGGACTTATGCTCAGCTCCTGCGGCTTCGGTGGCGGAGACAGCGGTGGTGATGCGGAGGGCAGCACCTCCCTGGACCTACTGGTACCCAGCTATTCCGATAACAGCAGGGCTCTATGGGAAGGCGTCATCGAGGAGTTCGAGGCCGCCAACGAGGACATCTCAGTCAACCTTCAGGTCGAATCGTGGGAGAACCTTGAGTCGGTCCTGAACACTCAGATCCAGGCCGGCGAGGCACCGGACATCTACAACGGTGGCGCTTTTGCAGCCTTCGCCGAGGAAGGGCTGCTCTACCCGGCCGAGGAAATCGCCTCACCCGAAACTCTCGAAGATTTCCAGGAGTCCTTTGCGGTCAACGAGGAGTTTGACGGGACCCAGTACGCTCTGCCGTTGCTGGCGTCCGCACGGGCCCTGTTCTACAACGAGGACCTGTTCGAAGAAGCCGGCGTTGACGGTGCACCCACCACCTGGGATGAACTCTACGATGCCGCTGACGCTATCACCGAGACCGGAACCCCCGGTTACGGCATGCCACTCGGCTCCGAGGAAGCCCAGGGTGAAGCGCTGATCTGGATGGCTGGCAACGGCGGCGGATTCGGCGATGAAAGCGAGATCACCGTTGATACGCCTGAAAACCTCGAGGCAGTCGAGTTCATGAAACGCATGATTGACGACGGACTGACCCAGTCCGATCCGGGAGCCACCCAGCGCACCCCGATGATCAACGTGTTCATTCAGGGCCAGATTGGAATGGTTTACGGTCTGCCACAGACCGTCGGACAAATCGAAGCCGAGAACCCTGACCTGAACTACGGTTTGGCGAACATCCCCACCGCGTCGGGCGAACCGGCCACACTGGGTGTCGCAGACCGGCTGATGTCGTTCGAGAACGACGGCGATAAGGCCGAGGCCGTGACCGCGTTCATGGACTTCTTCTTCGCCGAGGACAACTACGTCGAATGGGTCAGCGCCGAAGGGTTCCTGCCGACCACCATTTCCGGTGCCGAGCAGATGTCCGGCGATGAAACCCTGGCGCCGTTCCTGGACATGCTGCCAAGTGCAGTGTTCTACCCGACCTCCAACCCGGCCTGGAACGCCACCGATGGCGCATTCAAGAGCCTGTTCGGCCAGTTGGGCCAGGGGATGGAACCAGCGGAAGTACTCGAGCAGATTCAAGCGGAAGCTGACGCAGCAGCCGAGTAGCCAGCAGCCGGCGCCGGTGCGGTCCATCAGGGCCCGCACCGGCGCCTGCCCATAACCATTGGCGGTAGAGATATGAGCTATTTACGATGAGCGCACAGCCCGTGCTGGCCGGCCCGGCCGCGTCCCCCGGACGCAAACGCCGCCGCCAGAACTCCGACGGTCTTCCTGCCGCCCTCCCCTGGATTGGGCCGGTACTGCTTCTGATCTTCGCGATCGTGATCTTCCCGGCCGGGTTCATGATCTACAACTCCACCCGGGAAATCAGCCGGAGCGGGATCGACCAGGGGTCCGCGGGGTTCGCCAACTTCGCTGATGTGTTCTCTGATCCCAATCTGCCGCGCGTGCTGCTGAACACAGTGGTCTGGGTGGTGGTGGTGGTATCGCTGACAGTGCTCCTCTCACTGATCCTGGCCCAGTTTCTGAACAAACCCTTCCCCGGCCGCACCCTCGTCCGGATGGCAGTGGTTGTTCCCTGGGCGGCCAGCGTGGTGATGACCACCACCGTTTTCTATTACGGCCTCGACAGCAACTACGGGATCATGAACGCCTTCCTGGTGGACATCGGGATCCTCGACTCGCCGTATGGGTTCACCAAGAACGTCCTTCCGGCCCTCGGAGTGGCGATCATTGTGGCAGTGTTCGTATCGATCCCGTTTACTGCCTATACGTTGCTCGCTGGCTTGCAGTCAGTTCCGGAGGACGCCCTCGAGGCAGCCAAGATGGACGGGGCCGGGCCTATCCGCACCTACTTCAGCATTGTGCTGCCCCAGCTTCGGGGGGCTCTTGCCGTGGCCGTCTTGATCAACATCATCAACGTATTCAACAACCTCCCGATCCTCAGGATTATCACTGGATCGATCCCTGGGTATCAGGCGGATACCCTCATGACCTACATCTTCAAGGTGCTGCAGTTTGATCGACGGGTGGACATTGCCAGTGCCCTCAGCGTGGTCAACTTCGCCATCGTCATCGTGATCGTTGCGGCGTACGTGAAAATCGTCAAGCCGATGAAGGAGGTCTAGGCATGTCGACGACCACGCTCAACGAATCGGAACGCTCAGCACTGCCCCCAGTGAAAGCACGGCAGAAACGGTACGGCGCCGATCAGGTCTCCGGCCGCAAAATGGGTCTCCGGATGGTGATCGGCGCCATCGTCGCGCTCGTGTTCCTGCTGCCCTACGGCATCATGCTGGTGGGCTCCCTGAAGACCCGGTCAGAAATCCTTTCTGTGCCACCCGCCTACTTCCCCACCGAGGGCCTGCAATGGAGCAACTATGCAACCATGTGGGGCACCCCCGAAACGCCGTTGCCCTACAACCTGATCTCCACGATCATCATTGCGGTGTTTGCGACCCTCCTCGTCCTTCTGGTGGCAACCCCCGCGGCGTACTACACGGCCAGGTTCCGCTTCCCGGGAAAGACTGTGTTCTTGTTCCTGGTCATCGTCACCCAGATGCTGCAGCCAGCGGTGCTGACCGCCGGCCTGTTTCGTGAAATGTTGCTCTTGGGGATCAACGACACCTGGCTGGCCATGATCCTGATCAACGCGGCCTTCAACCTCTCCTTCGCCCTCTGGATCATGCACAGCTTCTTCGCGGCGATCCCGAAGGAAATCGATGAGGCGGCGCAGCTGGACGGCGCAGGAAAGCTCACGGTGATGTTCCGCGTGAACCTGCCGCTGGTCTGGCCGGGCATCGTCACCGCCGTCATCTTCACCTTTGTATCGTCCTGGAACGAGTTCGCGGCTTCCCTGGTGATCATGTCGACCGCGGAGAATCAGCCGCTATCGGTGGCACTGACCAAGTTCATCGGTCAGTATGCCACCTCGTGGCAGTACGTGTTTGGTATTTCAATTGTTGCTATCATTCCGGTGATCATCCTGTTCGCGCTGATCGAGAAGCGCCTGATCGGTGGCCTCACCGCAGGAGCAGTGAAGTAGCCCCTGCGGTGAAGCCCAGCGGTCGCGCTCAGGAGTAGTTCGGCAGTTCCTGGAGAGTCCACTCGTTGCCGTCGGGGTCGGCGAAGTAGACGAACCGGCCCCACTCCATTTCCTCGACACCGCGCGCAGATACGCCGTTGTCCGCGAGGTGTCTGAGGGCGTCGTCGGCGTTGGGGACCACGATCATGACCCCCTTTTGTGTCCCCGGAGCCATCTCGGTCAGGCCGGTCCCCATCACCAACGAGCAGGCGGATCCCGGTGGGGTGAGCTGGACGAATCTGACGTTCTCGTCGACCTGATGGTCCTGGTCGGCAATGAAGCCCACCTGGTCAACGTAAAAGGCTTTGGCCCGGTCAACATCAGTGACGGGGATCGGAACAACCTCAATCTTCCAGTCCATTTCGCAGTCCTCTCCTGGTCCTAGGGTCCACCCGGTGGCGGAAACTGCTCCACAGCCTAGGGCCTATTGAGGTCAGCTTTCGTCCGCAGTCGCGTGACTGGCAACTGCTGAGAAGGTTTGAATCCGCTGACTCCGCTCAGACGATCCGGGCGCCCCGTTTCCAGACGGCGTGGGTCAGGGGCACTCCCGGGCGGTAGGCCAGATGGGTGACCGATGGGGCGCTGAGCAGTTGCAGGTCGGCCCGATGCCCGACGGCGAGGGATCCGACCGCGCGGGCGCCGTCGTCGTCGGCCCCGGTTTCCCGGTGGAGAGCCAGCGCGCCCCCGAAAGTGGCGGCGCGGACGGCCTCGTGGACGCTGAGCCCCATCTGCAGGACGGCGGTGGTCACGCAGTAGGCCATCGATGTGGTGTAGGAGGTACCGGGATTGCAGTTGGAGGCCAACGCGATCTGGACGCCGGCATCCAGCAACGCGCGCCCGGGCGCCAGGGGCTGGCGGGTGGACAGGTCGCAGGCGGGTAGGCAGCCGGCCACCGTCCCCCGGGGTCCGGAGCCGTCGTCGTACCCGGACCAGGTACCGGCAAGCGCGGCGATGTCGGCCTCGTTGAGGTAGTTCACGTGGTCCACGCTGGCGGCGCCGAACTCGACGGCGAGCTGCACACCCTCGCCGTGGCCCAACTGGTTCCCGTGGACCCGAAGGCCCAGCCCCGCCTCCCGGCAGGCGGCGAGGATCTCGCGGGACTGTCCGGCGGTGAAGGCACCACGCTCGCAGAACACGTCGGCCCAGCTGACGTAGGGGCGGACGGCGTCGAGCATCGGACCGCAGACCAGGCGCACATAGTCATCCGGGTCGATCCCGGTGGGGACGAGGTGGGCGCCGAGGTAGGTCACCTCATCGACGACGCCCGCGGCGATGCGGGCGCTGCGGGCCTCATGCTCGACGTCGAGCCCGTACCCGGTCTTGGTTTCCAGGTAGGTGGTGCCGCCCGCGTTGGCTTCGGCGACCCGGCCGAGGACCAGCCGGGTGAGGTCATCATCCGATGCGGCCCGGGTGGCGTCGGTGGTGACGGCGATGCCGCCGGCGGCGTAGTCTTCGCCCGCCATCCGTGCCTCGAATTCGGCGGTGCGGTCCCCTGCGAAGACCAGATGGGTGTGACTGTCCACCCAGCCCGGGAGCCCTGCACGCCCCTGCGCGTCGATCCTGTCATCGGCGGCTGGCGCATCGGCCGCCGCGCCAATCCAGCTGATTCGTTCCCCTTCGAACACCACTGCGGCGTCCCTGAGGACCGTGAGCTCACGGTCCTGGGTGGAGAGTTCACCGATGTTGGTGATCACGATGCTCATGCGTGTCCTTCCAGGGCGGCGGCCAGCAGGGCGCCCGGGTCGCCGAGCGCGTGATGGTGTCCGTCGCGTGCCACCAGATGACCGGCGACGACGACGGCTCCCACGTCAGCGGCGGTGGCGGTGAGCGGGAGCTGGCCGGGGGTGGATCCGGCCGTGCGCAGCGACATCGGGTTCACGCTGACCAGGTCGCAGGGACGCCCAATCTCGATGGCAGCCACGGGGGTGGCCATCGCGCGGGCTGCCCCGGTGGTGGCGGCGTCGAGCAGGCTGGCGGGGCTGAACCGGCCGCGCTGGCCCGAGCCCAGCCGTTCCCCCTGTTCGAGGGCCCGCATTTCCAGCCACGGGTCGATCACTGCGTGCTGGTCGGTGCCGAGCGCGATCCTCGCACCGGCATCCTGCAGGGCGCGGGCGGGGCCGATCCCGTCGGCCAGGTCCGCCTCGGTGGTGGGACAGATGACTGCTGTGGTTCCGGACCCTCCCAGCAGGGCGATGTCCTGATCGGTGAGGTGGGTGGCATGGACCACGCTCAGCCGGTCGGAGAGAAACCCGACCTTCTGGAGCAGTCCCGTCGGTGTAGTGCCGTAGTGCTTTTCGCAGTCAGCGTTTTCGGCGGGTTGTTCGGACAGGTGGATGTGGACTGGGACATCGGTGGGGAGGCCTGCCGCGAGGAGGCGCAGGGCTGTTTCCGGGACGGCGCGGACCGAGTGCAGGGCTGCCCCGACGGTGACGAACCCCGGGTCGAACTGGGCGGCGACGGTCCGGCGCAGGTCGGCGAACCGCTCCAGCCAGGCACCGGCGTGGGCGTCACCGAACCGTTCCTGATCGGCGCTCAACGGCTTTCCAATGCCGCCGACCAGGTAGCAGGTGTCCAGCAGGGTCAGCCGGATTCCCGCAGCGACCGCGGCGCGGCACAAAGCCAGCTCCATGGCGTGCGGCCGCTCGTCGGGTGCCCCATAGGGAGCCCCGCCCGGCCGGTGGTGCACGTAGTGAAATTCGGCGACGCTGGACCAGCCGGTGACCACCATTTCGGCGAAGACCGCCGTGGCGAGCCGTTCATAGTTCCCGGGAGTCAGTGTTCCGGCCGCGCGGTACATCTCTTCCCGCCAGACCCAGAAGTCGCCGCCGTTGTCGTGGGTGCGGCCCCGGAGTACCCGGTGGAACGCGTGCGAGTGGGCGTTGGCGGCGGCGGGGAAGACCACCCCGGCGAGGTCCCTGTTGTCGCCGGGTGCCGCGTCAACGTCGCAAGTCACGCCGGCGATGGAGCCGGCGTCGTCGGCCTCGATGCGTACGCGTGGCTGGATGCCCTGCCCAGCAACCCAGGCCTGTTCACACCAGAATGTGGTCACAGCAGGTCTTCCAGTACGTCGGCGAGTGCGGTGGCTGCGAGGTCGGCGTCGTCGCGTTCGACGTACTCTTCCGGCGAGTGGCTGATGCCGGTCGGATTGCGGATGTAGACCATGGCCGAGGGGCTGTACCCGGCCAGCACTCCGGCGTCGTGGCCGGCGCCGGTGGGCAGTGCGGGCACCTGATTCCCGCCGTTCGACCGGCGCAGTGAGTTCTGCAGCTGGCGTTGCAGGGGTACATCGAAGTGGACGGTGCTGCTGAAGGATTCCTCCGTGAGGGTCACTGCACACCCCTCGAACGCTGCCGCCTTTTGGGCCTGACCGTGGATCGACTCGACGAGGGCCGCGGTGACGGCGTCGTCCGGGTGGCGGACATCGAGCCACAGGTCCACACGGGAGGCGATGACGTTGGTGCCGCCCGGGACAGGCTGCAGCCGCCCGACGGTGGCGCGGGCGTCGTCCTGTGCTCCGGCGACCCGCTTGATGGCCAGGATAATCTGCGCGGCGACGATCATCGGGTCCGCACGGTCTGCCATCAGGGTGGTACCGGCGTGGTTGCCCTGGCCCTCGACGCTCAGCCGCCAGCGTCCGTGCCCAAGGATGGAGGAGCCGACGCCGACCGGCGCGTCCAGGTCGATCAGCGCCCGGCCCTGTTCGACGTGGAGTTCGACGAAGTCGCCGATGGTCCGGAGGGCGTCCTCGTCGCGGCCAAGGCGTGCCGGGTCCAGTCCGTGGGCGCGGCTGACGTCGGCGAAGGTGTTGCCGTCGGGGTCCTTGAGGTTCCGCACCTTGTCGGCGTCGATGGCACCGGTCAGGAGCCGTGATCCGAGACAGGCCACCCCAAACCGGGACCCTTCCTCCTCCGGGAAGACGGCGACCGCGAGAGACCGGCGCGGCTCGACGCCGCGTTCCTTCAGGACGTCGACGGCGGCGAGCGCAGCGCTCACGCCGAGCGGTCCGTCAAACGGCCCACCGCCGGGCACCGAATCGAGGTGGCTCCCGGTGACCAGGGCGCCGGTCCGGTCCCCCGCCGCGGCATCCCACCAGCCCCACATGATGCCGTTGCGGTCGGTGCTGACCTCAAGGCCACGCTGTGAGGCTTCGGCGGTGAACCATTCGCGCAGCTCGAGTTCGGCTCCGGAAAACACCGGCCGGGAATACCCACCCCGGTGGGAGTCGCGTCCGACGTCGGAAATCGACTCAAGCATCGAGCTGACGGTATTCATAAAAAATGCCTTTCCAATAACCCTGCGCAGCCACCGACATTGGGGCGAACTGGCCGCTGCAGCGGCCAGGTGTGTAGGCGAGTTGGATTTCCGGTAGCGAGGAACGAGCCAGCGGAAATCTTTGCCGAGCCGGCGGCAGGGAGCCGAAGGCCCCAAGCGCCAGATGAGTCAGTCTGCCATGGGGATCCGCACTCCACGCTCCGCCGCGACGTCGGACGCGCGCTGGTATCCGGCGTCGACGTGACGGATCACCCCCATCCCGGGGTCATTGGTGAGCAGCCGTTGAAGCTTCTCGGCGGCGAGCGGCGTCCCGTCGGCCACGGATACCTGGCCAGCGTGGATGGACCGGCCAATGCCGACCCCGCCGCCGTGGTGGATCGACACCCAGGTGGCGCCCGAGGAAGTGTTCAGGAGGGCGTTGAGAAGGGGCCAGTCCGCGACGGCGTCGGATCCGTCGGCCATCGCCTCGGTCTCCCGGTAGGGTGAGGCCACCGACCCGGAGTCGAGGTGATCGCGGCCGATGACGATCGGCGCTGATACCTTGCCGTCGGCGACGAGCTGGTTGAAGAGGAGCCCGGCCTTGGCCCGGTCACCGTAGCCGAGCCAGCAGATCCGCGCCGGGAGGCCCTCGAACTCGACCAGGTCGCCGGCGGCGTCGAGCCAGCGGTGCAGGTGGGCGTTCTCGGGGAACAGCTCCTTCAGTGCCGCGTCGGTAACGGCGATGTCGGCCGGGTCACCGGACAGTGCCACCCAGCGGAACGGACCCATGCCCTCGCAGAACAGCGGCCGGATGTAGGCCGGGACGAAGCCGGGAAACTCGAACGCCCGCGGGTAACCGCCCTGCCGGGCTTCGTCACGGATGGAGTTGCCGTAGTCGAAGACCTCGGCGCCGGCGTCCTGGAAACCGACCATCGCCTCGACGTGGTGGGCCATCGAGGTCTGCGCCTTCTTGGTAAAGCCGTCCGGATCGCCCTTCGCTTCCCGGTCCCACTCGTCGATCGACACGCCCTCGGGCAGATAGCTCAACGGGTCATGGGCGGAGGTCTGGTCGGTGACGATGTCGATGATGAGCTCTCCAGCTAGGTGGCGGCGCAGGAGCTCCGGGAAGACCTCGGCAGCATTGCCAACGACGCCGACCGACAGGGCGCGCTTGCCCTCCTTGGCGGCCAGCACCTGACGCAGGCCGTCCTCAAGGTCCGTGGCGACGACGTCAAGGTAGCGTTTCGCGGCGCGGCGCTCCAGCCGGGACCGGTCGACGTCGACAATCAGCACCGCACCACCGTTCAGTTTGACGGCGAGCGGCTGAGCACCACCCATGCCGCCGCAGCCGGCGGTCAGGGTCAGCGTCCCGGCCAGCGTGGCGGTCGGGGACTTGAACAGTTTCCGGGCAATCGCCGCGAAGGTCTCGTAGGTCCCCTGCAGGATGCCCTGGGTGCCGATATAAATCCAGGAGCCAGCGGTCATTTGCCCGTACATCATCAGGCCCTCGGCTTCGAGCTTGCGGAACTCGGGCCAGGTGGCCCAGTCCCCCACCAGGTTGGAGTTGGCCAGCAGCACCCGCGGCGCCCACGTGTTGGTGCGGAAAATGCCCACCGGTTTGCCCGACTGCACCAGCAGCGTCTCGTCATCCTCCAGGTCCTCCAGGGACCGGACGATCGCGTCGTAGGCTTCCCAGCTGCGCGCGGCACGGCCAGTGCCCCCGTAGACGACCAGGTCCTCGGGGCGCTCGGCGACCTCAGGATCGAGGTTGTTCATCAGCATCCGCAGGGGTGCCTCGGTTTGCCAGCTCTTGGCGGTGAGGGTGGTGCCACGGGCGGCACGGATGGAGCGGGTGGGGTCGTGCTGGGTGAATGAGGTGCTCATGCGGATTCTCCGTCGATGGTGAGGTGTCCCGGATGTGTGGGGGTAGTGGACGTGTTGAGGATGCCCGATGCTTCGGCGGCGACCAGTTGGCCGAGGATTTCCGCCTGGTGCTCACTGATGCGGTAGCTGGGGACCACCACGCTCAGCGAGGCGGCGATCCGGTCCCCGATCATGACGGGGGCGGCGACGGCCGTGACGTCAGGTTCGACGCCGTTGCGGACCACCACGTAGCCACACGCCGGCGCCTCCCCGGCAAGTACCCTGCCGGCGGCAGTGCCGGTCAGCGGGATGCGCCGGCCCACCCAGCTGGTGTGCCTGACCGAGTGTGTGCCTTCGCGGACGGCGATGTAGATGCCGTGCCCGTCGTCAGCGGGGACGTTGAGGTAGGCGGACTCCCCCGTGCCAGCCACCAGCCGGTCCAGCGCAGCACCGGACAGCGACACGAGTGACTCGTGGCTGAGTGCCTGGGCTCCGAGCTGGACGATGCGCATGCCGGGCCGGTAGCCGTCGTCGTCCTTCCGGACGAAACCAGTGGCTTCCAGGGTGCGCAGCAGACGAAGTGCGGTGGAGGCTGAGAGCGACGCGTCGCGGGCGGCGTCGGCCAGGCTGACCGCACCCCTTTCGCAGACAGCTCCCAGGAGCAGGAGCGCGCGTTCGACGGTGCGGGTCGATGCATCGGCCATTCGGTGCGCCTCCTAGAGCGGGTGATTCGGTGCGTGGGTCTTGCATTGCAGGACGGAATGCATTTCACTTATTGAAACGCTCTTCTCATTCATTGGCAAGACTTCTTGTGAAAGCGGGTCCGCAGGTGGGCAGCACTCAGACCGTCAACGTGGGCGTCGGCGCCCTCCGGCCCGACGACGTCGTCACGGTGGCACGGCACGGCGCAAGGGTCGACCTCCTTCGGGAGTCGATCACCGCGATGGAAGCCTCCCGGCGGGTGATCGAGGACCTCGTGAACGACCCGATGCCCCACTACGGCGTGTCCACCGGCTTCGGCGCCCTGGCGACCACCCATATCCCGGTGGCACAGCGCACCCAGCTGCAGCGGAGCCTGATCCGCAGCCATGCCGCCTCTTCGGGCGCTGAGGTGGACCGGGAGGTGGTCCGCGGGCTGATGCTCGGACGGCTCTCCACGATGGCCACCGGCCGGACCGGCGTCCGCCCCCTCGTGGCACAGACTTACGCGGCGCTCCTGAACGCGGGGATCACCCCGGTCATCGGCGAATACGGCTCGCTGGGCTGCTCCGGCGATCTGGCACCGCTGTCGCACATTGCGCTTGCCCTGATGGGCGAGGGTGACGTGCGCGACGGCGACGGCGTCCTCCGTCCCGCCGGCGAGGCGCTCGACGCCGCCGGAATCACCCCGGTGGAGCTCCGCGAAAAGGAGGGGCTGGCCCTGATCAACGGCACCGACGGCATGCTCGGCATGCTGATCCTGGCGTCGGCTGACCTCCACCGCCTGTTGAAGACGGCCGATCTCGCCGCAGCCATGAGCGTCGAGGGGCTGCTCGGCACGGACGGCGTGTTCGCCGCTGACCTCCACGCACTGCGCCCCCATCCGGGCCAGATTTCATCGGCCGCCAACATCCGCCAACTGCTCGATGGGTCACCACTGACCCAGGAACACTCTGCCTCAGAGCTCAGCGCCCACCGCAGCACCCGGGTCCAGGACGCGTACTCGCTGCGCTGCGCTCCGCAGGTGCATGGGGCCGCCCGCTCCACCCTCGCCCACGTCGAGTCGGTAGCGGCCATCGAGCTGGGCTCCGCCATCGACAACCCGGTGGTCACCGTCGACGGCCGGGTCGAGTCCAACGGCAACTTTCACGGCGCCCCGGTCGGTTACGCGCTGGACTTCCTCGCCATCGCCGTCGCCGATGTGGCCTCAATGAGCGAGCGCCGCACCGACCGGTTCCTCGACAAGGCCCGCAGCCACGGGTTGAACCCCTTCCTGGCGCACGACCCCGGGGTCGATTCCGGACACATGATCGCCCAGTACACGCAGGCCGGGATTGTGTCGGAGCTCAAGCGGCTCGCAAATCCAGCGTCAGTGGATTCGATCCCCTCGTCGGCCATGCAGGAGGACCACGTCTCCATGGGGTGGGCGGCCGGGCTGAAACTCCGGCGCGCCCTGGACGGCCTGACCCGGGTCCTGGCGATCGAGATCCTGACAGCCGCCCGTGCGCTGGACATGCGCGACGGCGGCCTGGCCACCTCACGCAGTGCAGTGGCCATCCATGCGGCGCGGGCGGTGGTCCGGAACGTGGTTGATGGACCGGACACCGACCGCTATCTCGCACCCGAGATAGAAGCGGTGCGGGTACTGGTCGACAACGGCTCACTGGTCACCGCCGTGCAGGACGCCCTGGGCGGGCCCCTGGCCTAACCCGAAGCGCCGGGTTGCTAGCCTTGGGACATACCCGCCAAGGAGATCCACCCAGTGAGCGTCGCCCCAATACGCAAGCCCAAACCCCAGTTCATCCTGACCGTTCAGCGCACCGAGTGGTTGTCCCCGGCCATGGTGCGGGTGGTTGCCGGCGGTGACGGGTTCGCCACGTTTGGCCGCAATGACTTCACCGACCGGTACGTGAAGATCCACTTCGCCAAATCCGAGCTGGGGCTGGTGCCGCCGTACGACCACCAGGTACTCCGCGCCACACTCGACCCCGCCGACCTGCCGGTCACCCGGACCTACACCCTCCGGTGGGTGGACTACGCTGCCCAGCAGCTGGCCATCGACTTTGTGGTGCATGGCGACGAGGGCCTCGCCGGACCGTGGGCGGCGTCGGCCCAGCCCGGAGACACCCTGGTGGTGACCGGACCCGGTGGCGGCTACTCCCCCAACCCGGATGCCGACTGGTACCTATTCGCCGCCGACGAAACTGCACTGCCCGCGGTGGCTGCGGCGCTCGAGTCCCTGCCTGCTGACGCCGTCGGGCTGGTGTTCATCGAGGTGGAGGGGGAGCCCGACCGCCTCGATCTCACCGCCCCGTCCGGTGTGGAACTCGTCTGGCTGTGCCGTCGCGGGGCGACGGCGGGGACCCTCCTGGCCGCTGCCCTCCAGCAGGCATCCTGGCGTGAGGGCCGGGTGCACGTCTTTGCCCACGGCGAGCGGGAGTCAATGAAGCAACTGCGGGATGTGTTCTTCGTCAAGCACGGCCTGGAGCGCAGCCAGGTGTCGCTGTCCGGCTATTGGGCGCTGGGCCGCACCGAGGACCGGTTCCAGGCGGAGAAGCGCGAACCGGTCGGCAAGATCCTCGACTGAGGTCCGCGCGCCCCCACACCGGTTAGGTGGCCGGTAACGGGTCCGGCCGGGGCCTGCGCTGCAGCCGACCCATCACCGGTTCGACCAGGCGGGCAGCAATCGGTCCGAGGACCGCTGTCAGGAGCACATAGGCGGTAGCCAGGGCAGCCAGCTCGCCGGTGATCGCCCCCGACGCGACGGCCAGGCCGGCGATCACGATCGAGAACTCACCGCGGGCGATCAGGACGACGCCGGCCCGTGCCCGCCCCAGCCGTCCCACGCCGTGCTGGCGGGCCGCCCACCAGCCGGTGGCAATCTTGGTGATCGACGTGATGAGCACCAGGAGGATCGCGATCCCCAGCACCGGGGGGATGGTTGCCGGATCGGTGTTGAGACCGAACACCACAAAGAAGATCGCGGCGAACAGGTCGCGCAGTGGTTCGAGGAGCCGGGTGGCGTTCGTCGCGGTGGCCCCCGAGATGGCGATTCCGAGGAGGAAAGCCCCCACGGCCGCCGATACCTGCATCGCTGCCGCGACGCCAGCCACCAGGAGTGCCGAACCGAGCACCGTGAGAAGGAAGACCTCGCGGTCCTTGCTGTCCACAATCGCCGAAACCACGTTCCCGAACCGCAGGGCGATAATGAGCACCACCGTGACCACCACCAGCGAGATTCCGACCGCCTGCATCCCGCCGGCGAAGCTGGCGCCGGCGAGGACTGTGGTCAGGATGGGCAGGTACACGGCCATGGCGAGGTCTTCGAACACCAGCAGGGACAGGATGACCGGGGTTTCCCGGTTGCCCAGCCGCCCCAGGTCGGTCAGCACCTTCGCCACAATTCCCGACGACGAAATGTAGGTGACGCCGCCCATCACCATGGCACCCACCGGGCCCCAGCCGAGGAGCAGCGCCACTACGGCGCCGGGGGTGAAGTTCAGGACAATGTCCAGGACCCCGGCGAGCCAGGATTGCCGGAGACCGGTGACCAGTTCCTTGGCCGTGTACTCGAGGCCGAGCATGAGCAGCAGCAGGATCACGCCGATCTCGCTGGCGATCTCGCTGAACTCGTTCAGCCCATCCAGTTCGATGAAACCGCCGTGACCGAAGAAGAGGCCACCGAGAAGGTAGAGCGGGATGGGTGAGAGGCCGATCCGTCCGGCCAGCCGTGCCAGGATGCCGAGGCAGAAGAACACGGCCCCCAGTTCGATCAGCGTCAGCGCACTACCGGCCTCCAAGCCGGAATCAGCCGCCGCCGAGGATTTCGGCGGCCGCTTCCAGGCCCTCCGACGTTCCGACGGCGACCAGCAGGTCCCCGTCCTTCAAAACGAAATCGGGGGTTGGCGACGGCTCGACCTTGCCGTCGCGCAGCGCCGCCACCACTGATGCGCCGGTGCGGGTTCTCATCCGGGTATCGCCGAGGCGGTAACCCTCGAAGGGTGAACCGCGGGTGATAAGGAATTGCCGGGTGTTCACCCCCGGTAGATCACGGTGCTCCTCGGTCAACTGGGCCACCAGTTGGTGGGCGCCGAGCAGGTTGCCGAGGGTTGCTGATTCGTCGGCCGTGAGCGGGATGGACACCAGACAGGCATCCGGGTCGTCCTGTCGGGAGATAATGAGCGCGGTCTCGCCGTCGCGCTGTGTGACTGTTCCGATGCGGCGCCCCGACGACGTCACAATCTCCTTGCGTATACCGATTCCTGGTAGCGGCGTTTTGTCGACCTTCATGGCTTAATCCTAGACCTTGTCCGCGACATTCCACCCGCAGGGAGTGCCGAGTGATGACCGGCCCGATCCGCCCAGAGAGCGGGCCGGTTGCCCTGAGTCTCCACTTACCGGGATAGTGGGTGGGTGCATGAGCATTGCGTAGGAAAGGCGCCGAATGATTGAGATCCTGAGCCCCAGCGAACTGACCCGAGCCAGGGACACCGGTGCCCTGGTAGGCGAGATTCTGCAGACGATGAAAAGCCGCGCCACGGTCGGCACCAATCTGCTGGACATCGACGCGTGGACAAAGACGATGATCGCCGACGCCGGGGCACAGTCCTGCTACGTGGATTACGCACCCTCCTTTGGAAGCGGCCCGTTCGGGCACTACATCTGCACGGCAGTCAATGACGCGGTGCTGCACGGCCTCCCCCACGACTACGCACTCGCCGACGGGGACCTGCTCACGCTCGACCTGGCGGTCTCCAAACGTGGAGTCGCAGCGGACTCGGCAATCAGTTTCATCGTGGGTGACTCGCGCCCCGCAGAAAGCGTCGCCATGATCAGCACTACCGAAAAGGCCCTGCGTGCGGGGATCGCCGCGGCCGGCCCCGGCGCGCGCATCGGCGACCTCTCGTATGCCATCGGGACGGTGCTCAGCGACGCCGGATACCCCATCAACACCGAGTTCGGTGGCCATGGCATCGGGTCGACCATGCACCAGGACCCCCACATCCCGAACACCGGGCGGCCGGGTCGCGGCTACGTGTTGCGCCCCGGACTACTGCTCGCACTTGAGCCCTGGATCATGGCGGACACCGCCACCCTGGTGACCGACGCCGATGGATGGACGCTTCGCAGCGCCACCGGCTGCCGGACCGCGCACAGCGAGCACACGATCGCCATCACCGAGGATGGGGCCGAGATTCTCACTCTTCCCCGCTGACGGCGCGAACCGCTGACAATTGTGCACGTGAGGGTGCGGTGCAGGTGCTGACGCCACTAGCGGTGTACCTAGCGGCGCACCGGCCGCCGTAGCGCGATGGTTTGCTCAGCGCTTCGGCCATCCGGGGAGCCCAGCCCGACGGTGATCCGCTCCGGGACCGCAGGGCTGTACACCCAGTATTCGCCAGCCCGCCCTGGATACCGCCCCACGAGGGTCCTCGTGGAGGCTGTTGTCGGGTTGGCCACCGGCACATCTTCCAGAAACATGTCAATCACCACCGGCCGGGGCCGCCGGCCCGGGAACGGAGTGATCACCCGGGGCTGCAGGGTCACGCGCAGCCGGAAGGAACCGGCGGGAGTGGCAACCGGTGGCGTGTTGCTCGTCCACTCGGCGAGCGCGCCTGCGAGGGGTTGACGGCGGGCAAGGGCTAGCCCGGTCACCTCCGGCGCAGGGAGCAGTGCCCCTGGTGGGACGGTCACCGTTTCGGTGGTGGTCCGGCCGAGGGGGTCGGTGATTGTCACACTCACCTCGACGGTATCCCCTGGATCGTCGCGACGGAGAAGTGCCCGATAGCCGGTTCCGGCACCGCCTACGCCCTCGATCCGCCAGAATCCCGACCCTGTCGCTGGCTCCACCTCTGTTACCAGGCCAAGCTGCTCGGACGAGTTGATCAGCGTAGCGCCTGGCGGGACGGTTGCGGACACGGTGATCCGGTGGGTGCCGAGCGGACTGCGGGTGGCCGGTGCGCGGCTGGTCCAGCTGACCACGGCCTCCCCCGCACCCGCTGGGCCGGGTAAGAGATCGAGGGTGGAGAGGTCAGGGGGGCCGGCTGGGGGAACCACCACCCACGCGACCGAGCTGGCGTCCGAACGGTCCCCGAGGACGCCCCGTGACGGGTCGTCACTGCTCCAGGCTGTCGCCCGGTACCAGACGCGTTTCCAGGAACCGGTGGGGACGTCGAAGCCATCAAGGGTCCGGATTCCTCCGCCGGGTGCCGGTCCCGGGCCGACTGTCCACCCGGGGGTGCCCGCCGACACAGCCGCCACGGGCGGCCCCATGGTCCCGAGTGTTGCGACCGCCTCGTCCACGCGGACCCGGTGCAGTTCCACCCGGGTCACCGGTGCGCCGTCGCGAGCGCCCACCAGCACCCGCGTCTTGTAGATTCCTCCCTCCTGCAGCGCATGGAGTTCGAGGGTTGGCGGTGCCGGCCGCGACCGGCGCGGGATGGCATAGGCAAACCACTGGTCGGCGGCACTGGAGCCGGACGGCCAGGGCGCCTCGATCTGGCCGGCACTGACCCCAATGACCACGAAGACGTGGATGTCCGTGGTACCGCGAGGCAGGGTCACATCGGACGAGGTCCCGGTGATCAGGGTGGAGTTCCGGCGGGTGAACGCTCGCCGGGACGGGTCGGCGTTGAACACGCCCTTCATCGCCTCGAGCCGCTCGGACAGAGTGGTTTCCAGGTCCGCTGGGGGCAGTCCCGCGGTCTGCCCCAGTTTGGTTTCAGTGGACTCGTAGATTGCGTAGCCGGCGACCGATCCGGCAGCCGACCAGGAGAGCCGCGCGTGTGATTCCCCATTGGCGTCCGGGAGGCTACCCAGTGCAACCGTGGGGAGGCTGTCCATGATGACCACCGGAGGGCGGGGATCGGAGGTCGTGACGACACTGGGATCGGCGGGCCAGTCCCCCCACCGGTGCGGTGCAACACGTTCCCGCCCAACGGCCCAGAGTGCCAGCCCAATGTGCCCCGACGCATCGAAGTCCAGGGTGAAACCGGGAACGCGCAGCCGGTAACGCCGTTCCCGCTCCCCCTGCCCGGCGGGGCCCATTGGCACCACTGCGTCGCCCGCCAGATTAAGACCTGTCAGCGGCACCCCGGCGTGCTGAGCCTGGTCCCCGGTGAACTCGACGTCGACAAATGCTCCCCCACCACCCAGGCTGCGCTGCATCCTGGCGGGCACCGAGGTATCGGGCGGCTTCGCGCCGTGCAGCGGGGCGGCGAACAGTCTGCCGGCAAACCTGATGGTCTGTGGCCCTCTGGCTGAGAAATCCCACAGGAACTCAACCTCCAGTTGCCCGGAAACTGGGCTTCCTGCCGTCGGGCTGCCGACTGCCGTCAGTGCGGCGCTGACAATTCTTACGGCGTCAACTGCCGGTTGACTGACTGCGGCGCTGGCAGACCGCCACTTGCTCCACAGCCCGTAGAGATCCTGGTGTGCCACCGAGTAGGTCGGTGAGATGCTGCCCGGATCGGGTGGGATCGGAATCTCACGGTCCACTGCCGAGATCTTGTGAGGTGCCGGATCACCCTCCACCTGGGCATCGTTGATCACTCCCGGCAGCCACCCGCCGCCGATCCGAGGAGGGAGCAGCGACGACGCCGCGAGGTCCCCAGGTCGGGACAGCCGGGCGAAGGCGTAACTGCGGGGGCGGGCCAGCGGGGTGACCGGTGGTCGCTCCCACCCCGTGCGCAGGGAGGTCCGCCAGGGTAGGTCCCTGGCTGCCGGGCGCAGATACCCCATTTTCTGGACCGTCTGGCCGGCCGGAGCCAGGGGTGCGATTCCCGGCTGCGGCGAGGGAATCACCGCCGCGTAGGTGCGTTCGGCCGACTGCCCATCGAGCCCTTTTTCGTAGGTGGCGGTCACCAGGAAGTCGTAGCCGTTGCGCTCGCCGTGATCGTCCTTCGGGAGGTCATCGGGCCCGTACGCGGTACCCATGCCCAGCGCCAACGCGGCATAGGGATCGGTTCCGGCGGCGAGCAGGGTCATCCCCCAGGGTGAGACCAGGGAGGTGGTGGGATCGCCCGGCGCGGTGCCGCCACTTGAGTTGGCGGGCGGCGGCATGGTCACGGCGATGGTTCGCCCCGCGTGGTCCCGCGGCGGGTGGGAGTTGGAAATGACCGCGAGGTGGTGCACCAGCGAGTCGTTCGCGTCAGCGATGACAGCTCTGAAGTCAGGCTCCTGCCACCCCGGCGCGGTGATTCCGGCAGCCAGTTGCGGGTCCCAGCCCGACGACGGCGCGCCCCGCTCCAGCCGCTGCTCCGCGGCGGTGACGGGGTCGGTGAGCGCTGGCACGGAGCCGGATCCGTCGACCAGCATGCCCTGCAGGTGGCTGCCGTAGGACGTCCCCGTCCACCGTGCACCGTCAACAGGGAGTCCCACCTGCTCCAGCTCCTCCCAGCCCATCCCCTCGTCATACTGCGACAGGTCGGTGCCCAGGAGAGATTCGATGCTGATGCCCGGGTCTACCAGCAGGCCGTCCATGGCACTGGCGCCGATCCGGACCGTTCCAGCACCGGGTTCAAAACGTCTGACAGCCACGGCTCCGGAGGTGCTGGGCCAGCCGGCAAAGGCGTAGATGTAGCCGGCGCTGCCCCCCAGGGACAGCGCCACTGTCACCAGCCGGGCTCCGGGCCAGGTCACCAAGGTGCGCCCACCGAGCGAGGGGATGACAACTGTGCGAAAGTCCAGGTCGGTGAATTCCGACCGCATTGTGGCCCGGCGCCACACGCTGAAGGGTCGGCTGGGAATGCCGATCTCCTGATTCGGCAGCCACCGCAGCTGCACGTTCGCCGGTCTGACCTTCAGGGTGCGCGAATACTCCTTGAGCCCGCCGAGAGCGCGGGCGTGCACTGCCCAATTGATGGCGACGCCCTCGGCTTGGAACCGGCGTGGGTTGAATACGTAGCTCATGATCGGTCGGTCTCTTCCCACGGTGCGGTGGTGAGCAATAGGTCGGCGACGGAATAGGCAATGTCGGCGGCGGTTGGCCCGTCGAGATACGTCTCCGGTTGAGCCAGACGGTCAAGAACCAGGCTTAGCCGCTTGCCCCGGGATCCCGCTTTGAGGGAGATCAGTGCCCGCTGGCCTCCGGGCGCCTGGACAATCCGGTCCACGATGGCGTCAGGGCTGGCTCCTTCTGCGAGTTCCAGCCACCTGCGTTGCACCATCGTGTAACGGCGGTTCCCTGCTACCGCCGAATCCACCTCTTCGACCGCCACCGCCCGGCTTCGCCACATGGGCTCTGATGCATCGAGCAGCACGGCTGCCGGCTGTGGGATTGAGCCAGCGGCGGCCGCCGTTTCCCAGAACACCACAATCTGGCCCGATCTGGGCACTCCCATCGGCTCCAGCCCCGCCAGGGAAAGCGCCTGATCCAGTTCGGCGCCCTCCGGCGGGCGGGCAGCGAAGGAAGCGGCGACGTTCTGGAGCGCGCCCGGCGCGGCGTACCGGTGCGCAATCCTGGCGTCGGCAAAGGATCCGCTGAACTCGTCGACGGTGGTAAACGCTCCGGTGCTGAAGGACCGTCGCCAGATCACCTCCCCCTGCGCGCCGTCCGGCGACGTCAGATCGGCGATTTCCACATCCATGATGTAGTCGGTGTAGCTCTCGAGTTCAACTCCTACTGTCACCACCGAGTGCCTCACCCGCTCCTCGTCCACCGGGATGCAGCTGCCCGTCAATACCCCGGCGAGCGCCTGCTCCCAGGGTGAGAGGACCGCCGCCGCGACGAGGTCCGGGTTGGTGTCTGCTCCGGGTGTCCAGGGAAGCAACACGAGGGGGTGGGCAAAGCCGGGCTTCGCCTGGATAGGCCGGAAGGCGGAGGAGCGAAGCCGTACCTGGAGCCGCTTGCCATAGGCGGCAAACATCCTGACCACGTTGGTGGTCCCGAAAATGATCCTGATCGGTTCCCCGGTGGGGAAGTGCTGTTCACCTTCCTGGGGGGTACTGCCGAGAATCCAGGGGTCGAGCCGGCGGGGCGGGAGGTTGTCGGTCCTGAAGAAGAACTCCTGCGGGGAGCTGGGCACGTCGGCTGCCGGCCCGTCGGATCCGTCCGGGAGCACCGGCCGTGCCTGCACCGAGTAGCCGACAGTGGCGCGGTAGACGGTAGCGGGGTGAAGCAGGGCGTGGTCGTCCGTGTCTCCACCGAGCACATTGGCGATGGCGCCCTGCCGCGAGCCACGGTCTCTCTGGTCCCAGTCGTACCGCAGGTACTCGGCGAAGGTGGTCAGTTCGGTGCCGGCCACGTAGTAGCCGCGCACGTCGAGGCGTTCATTGATTGCCTCCTCCGGAGGCATCCCGATCTGGACGTGGTCGGCAGCCTCATCGCCTTTCACATCGACGAGGACACCGAGGTAGCCCAGACGGGCCATGGCGGTGGCCTGCTGACGGAGCAGAAACGCATCACGGGACCAGGGGCCGGCAACATCGGTCCACCGCGGTGGAAGGCTGGTGGCTGCGGGGGTGACGGGTTCCCTGGACAGCTCGTTTTCGTCGGCGTCGTACGTGCAGACCACCAGCCCTCCCTCAAGCAACTCCCTGCGCACCAGCAGGAACAGCACTGCTTGCGCGAAAGGGCCTGTGTGCAGGACGACGGCATTGTCGAGGGGGCCCGGCTGGAATCCTGTTGCTTTCCACCCCTCGTGAATGTCCTGTTTCCGCTCATCGTCCCCGTGGTGCATCGGTTCCCGGGCGTCATAGACGGGTGCGGCGAGCGCCCGGGAAGAGCACTTCGCACGGCCCTGCTCGATGGGAACGCCATCCAACAGTTGCGCCCGGTGGACGGTAAGATCCGGATCCGGCTTGGTGATCAGATCGCCCCAGTCGATCCGGGGCAGCACCGTGTCCTCCGGTTCCTTCCCGCCGATCGCGGCGAGGACCGGGTTCTCGCCGTCGTCGGTACCTGCCGGGATCGAAGCGGTCCGGTGAGGATCGCCGCCCTCGGGGCAGGAGACGGCCAGGCCCTCCACCTGGGCCGGAACGACGGCGAGCAGGCTATCCACCGAGAAGTCGCCCGAGCGCCAGCGCTCGGTGACGGACAGCTGCGTGGCGGGGGGTGTCGAACGATGGCTGCCCGGCGGGTCGGGCCACGGCGTCCCGGCAAGATGCCAACCGGCGTCGGACGGCCCCAGGGGTTCGCCCAGGAAAGTGAACAGAACCGACGTCGGCGGTGCAAGGGGGTCGCAGATGGTCCCCCAGCTGTCCGTGACTGACTCTTCGAGGGTGTACCCGGTTTCGACGGCCTTGGGGGTCCCTTCGGGGAGCCAGCTCAGCAGGGCAAGCTGCGCCGACAACGCGGTGTCGCCGCTCTTTTGCGCCCACCACGTGGCGGGCGTCGATCCGTCGGTGAACCCGCCCGGCAACACGCCACCGTCGTCGGGGTCCACCGCGTCCAGCGTGACCGAGGTAAGGGTGAACTTGTAGGAGGCAGACCCCTTCTTGACCCACCCGCCGGGTGCAACCCCGGTACTGCCTGCCAGCACCTCGCCCTTGAACCGCGTCGCTGGGTCGGGTACCGGCGGCAGGTTCATCATCAGCACGGGAATAGCGTCCAGGGGCACTCCCATTCCCGGGTTCAGGTCCGCGAGTGACTCTGCGGCGTCAGCCAGGCCACTGTCGATGGGTTTGTCGACGCCGGAGCCCTGGACCAGCGCGGGCGATCTGCCGACGAGTTTGAGCATTTCGACAAGGGGTGGTGGCGGCGGGGTCTGGATCACCGTTTCGCCGAGTTCGAAGGTGACGCAGCCCTGTACCGAGAAGAACAGGAACTTCACCCGGCCGCAGATCTCACCGCTGATGCGGGACACCTTGGCCGGGTTGCCGCCGATCATCTTCTCCCCTACGAAGACCTCAAGCTTGGCCCACGCGCTCACCTCGATGATGAAGAGGTGAAGGCTTCCCCTGACGTACAGGATGCCGGCAAGGCAGAACGGGTCGAAGCCCACGACGGCGTCGAAGCCTGCGGCGAGTTCTGCGTAGAGACCGCTGCTGCGGTCTCCCCATTCGAAGGAAACATGAAGGCCGGTGCCGATGGAGAAACCGTAGACCTCCGGCAGGTTCTCCAGGGCGAGTCCGTTGCCGGAAATCATCAGGTACCCTGTGCCGTCGAAGACTTCCAGAATGTTGGCGTGGATGGGGCTGCTTTGCCGCCCGAGGTACAGGTGCCAGTCCGCAACATCGGTGAAGTTGAAGAAGGCTTCCACTGGGATGTGGAGTTCCAGCAGTGGGGAGATACTAAAGTCGATGGAGATCCCGATGGTGAGGGTCCCACGCCCCATGTCGAGGTCGATCACAGCGAGGAAGACACCCTCCGCGTTGCCGCCGAGGGCTGGCATGACAGCCAGGAGCTTCGCCTTCATGATCAGCAACAGCCGCGGACCGGGTAGCTCCAGCATGATCAGACCCTTGAGGTTGAAGATCACGCTGCTGCCCATGGTGCCGAGGATCGCGCCGACCCCGAATGCCCAGGCGTTTACCTCAGGCTTCCAGAACTCCACGTTCAGGGGGTTGCCCCCGGTGGCCCGGAGCCAGGCCAGCGCGGGAGCCATGTTCGAGGTGTCGATACCGGTCATGTCGCGGGAGTAGTTCATGGCGAACAGCCCCATGAACCCGTAGATCCCGATGCCGCTCTGCCCCAGCGGGATGGCGACCGGGAACTCCACCTCAAGGGTCACGATCACCCCTGTCGCTGGTCCACCCTCCTCAACGCTGATGTTGGCCACGCCCACTCCGGCCGCGATCCGCACCGATACCGGGACAAGTGTCAGGTCCAGCTGCCCTTTGACTTCGGTCTGGCTCAGCTCGAGATACCCTTTTCCGGCCAGGGCGCCTGGAATGTCGATGGAGGCTCCGAAGGCGGTGATGGCGAAGGTGAATGGTTCGAAAGCGACGCGCAGCCGGGCGCGATCAATGCTGACGACACCCAGGTCGACGGCAAAGCCCAGGTCGATCTCGAAGATCAGTGGATTGTTGCGGGCCACCCGGGCGCCGAGTACCTGGAGGAGCTCGCCAAGCGGTTCGGCGATGTTGAGACCGCCGGGACCCGACACGTCGATCGAGTAGCCCTTGGAGGCGTCGAACACGGGGCGGAACTGGAACGGTTGCCCTGCGAGGCCGTCGCCCAATCTGATTCCGACGGCCTTGTAACGAACGGTCAGCGGGGCTTCCCTGGTGATGGTCACGAGGTCGAAGATGTTCATGGAGATGGCAGCTTCGATGTCGAAGAGCACCACCAGTTCGTTGGCTCCCGGGACAGCGTTCAGGAGGACTTCGCCACCATGCCACACCACCCGTTCGGTCTTGACGATCCGCGTGGCAGCGATTGCTGCCGGAATGCCGAGCATCGCTGCTGTAACGCCCATCTGGGCGATCCCGCCCTCGTTGGCGACGGCCCCGGCGGTTTCAGACAGCAGCGGCATCAAGACAACTGTTGCACCGAAGAAGTCCAGCCCGAATTCCGGGTCCTGCAGCGGTTCCCCGGGGCGGATCCCCCACAGGTACAGGCCGTCGGTGTCTTCGGGGTGCGCCCCGTACTGGGCGGTGATCTTCACCGAGCCGACAGCCTCATCGATTTCGATCAGGAAACGGATCCTGATGATGCCGTCTGCGGGATTCCGGCCGATGGCCCGGGCGGCGCTCAGCTCCTCGCGTCCCGGAGTCATTTCACCGGCGAGCCGGTTCTCGGCCGGTGTCTGGATGTCGAACTCGCCAAACACTTCACAGGAGACGAAGGTGTTCCTGACAATCCTGACTACCGTCCCGAGCTTCCGGAACCACGAGGGCGGGTTGGTCCTGGTGCCGGAGTCGGAATCGGGAGTGGTCAGGTCGGTGCCTGGCCCCGTGGTTTCCTCGCGCCACAGTTCGGCGGTGACCAGCGTGTCCCCGGTGGTGACCGGTGGCCAGGTTGCCTCTGCCTTCCAGAAGGTCCGTCGGACGTTGAGGGCTGGCCCCTGACTGGTCCACCCCGCCATGTCGGCGGACGCGGTAATCGAGGGGTTCCGGCCGGCGAGGGCTGGCTCCTGGCACAGTCGTTCAATCCGTAGCTGCAGTGCGTCGGCACGGCGGCGGGCGAGGCGTTCGTTGTACTGGCGCACGGTGGGGGTATCGGCGCCCTCGAAACTGGCGTACCCCCTGATGGTGACGGGGTGGCCGGTGGGAAGCGCGGCGAGAAGTGGTCGGAGTGTGTCGTCAGTGTCGGTGCCCGCCGTCCAGGGTGTGGTGGCTCCGGCATTGGGCGCAGGAGCGGATCGGCTTTGTGCCGAGGCTTCAGCACCGGGGTCGGGGGTGTCGAAACGATAGTAGGCGGTGGCGTTTCCGACAGTGCTTGAGCCGGGCAACCGTGCCTGCACCGCGAAGCGCTGCCCGGGTCCAACCGGGACGGACAGCGTGGGTCCTGTTGTGGGGGTTCCACCGTTGACTCGCCATTCGATGGTGGCCGCAGCTGCTGTGTCCACGTCGAGGGCAAGGACGACTGTCGTCGTCGTGCCCGCCGCAGTCTCGGAGTCGATCCGCAACCGTGGCGACGCGGCGGGTACCGAGCCGGTAGTGGTGCCGAGGGTGCGCAGCCGTGCGTTGGTGCCGCCGCCCGGCACCGAGGCGAGGGCCGACGTCGTCAGCGTGAGGGTGGCCGTCTGTGGGGTGCCGCTTCCATCCCTGACGGTAATGACAATGCGCTGGCTGGCGTCCGCCGAGAGATCAATGTCGGCGACCCTGCCCGTCGCCTGCGCGACGTCGTCGATGGAGATGGTGAACGTGAAGGGCGCCAGTCCGCCGTCGACGTCGGCGACCATCCGGGTCAGCGGTGGCAGGGTGACCGTGCGGGTATCTCCTGTACCCTCCGGTGAGTAGCAGCGCCCGGCCGCGTCGTAGAAGCGTGCGCCGAGTCTGAGCGCACCGGCCCCCTGGTAGGCGACGGTCAGGTCGAAGTCGCCGGACACACCTGAGGTCTCCCCGAATCCAATGAGGAGATTCCTGGCGCCTGCGTCAACGCAGAGATCTCGGGCACCGTTCGGGGCGACGAAGAGTCGGATTTCCGGCAGGTAAAGGCCCTGCCATTCGGCGCCGAGGTTGAGGAGGTCAAGGACAGCGGGAGGCGTGGCATCGCCTGAGAGGTCCAGCAGGCCGGAGCGGAACCCGAACCCCACGACGTCCGTGGATCCGATGAACGCAAACGGGGGCTGCATGGTCACGAAAGCAGCGATCGCTGGGTCGTCGGTTCCCGTGTTACCCAGACCGAGGAATTTGGCGTCGGTGGCGCCGGCTGCGCCGAAGATCTGGAACTCGACATCCGGCAGGGTGAAGGTGACCTCAGGGTTCTGCGGGTCGGGGACCAACTCCCCCGGGCTGGCATGTCGGGCGCCCCTGAGGAAGGGAGCTTTCAGCACGATGTTGCTCAAGCTCAGGTCCAGGGTGAAATCCTCGCCGTCGAGCCCGGGGACCTGCAGTTCAAAAGCGAGGGTGGTGTTGCGGACGTCAATCCAGGAGTTCTCCCCGAAGGCGTCCTCTCCCCCGGCGGTTGCGGCGGGTGTCCAGACCAGCCGTTTACTGACGACGTCGACGCCGAGTCTCAGCCCCGCGGCGAAGGACACCGTTCCGGTGACGGTAATGCCGCCGGGATTGGAGGGGTTCTGCGCATCGTCGACGGTGAATTCGTCGAGGGCGTCACCGAAATCGCCGAGATCTGTGCCATCCCCCAACAGGGGGGTGAGCGTATCGAGTAGTGAAGGCATTGCGTCAACTCCTCAGCGGCTGTCCAAGCACGTCAGAATGAGACGAGTATGGACCCGCAGAAGAAACCCGACAACCGCAACCGGCGGGAATTTTCTTCGGGGCCTGAGGTGTCCGGTGCCGGGCTTCCCGGTGTGGGGCTTCCTGGTTTAGCGGGTGGGGCGCAGAGCATCCACAAGGGGTGAGGTGGTTCCCGCCTCGCCCAGGATCAGCCTGGCCGCCAACTCGGCGATTCCCGACGACGTCTGAAACCCGTAACCGCCCTGGCCAGCTAGCCAGAAGAACCCTTCTGCCTCCGGGTCGAACCCGACCACTGGCAGCCCTGCTTTGGAGGAGGTGCGGAGCCCGGTCCAGGCCCGGTCGATGGAGGTAATCCCCAGGGTGGTTGCCTCGTTGAGTTTCTGCAGGAGTGCGTCCAGGTCGGCGGGGACGGGCTGGGCATCAACGGGTGGGCTCGGCACTGATTCGCACGGCGAGATCAACAGGCCGGCTCCTTCGCGGCGGAAGTAGAAACTGTCGTCGGCCGCCGCGACCATCGGTGTCCCGGGGGCCAGCTCGTGGGTCAGCTGCGCGACGGCGGCGGTCCGGCGATAGGGGCGCAATCCCTGGATCTCGACTCCCGAGACCACAGCGAGTTCGTCGGCCCACGCGCCCGCCGCGTTCACGACCACCGTTGCGTGGATGGCGTGGGGACCGGCGCCGACGCTCCAGCCGTTGCCCATCCGCTGGGCGGAGTGGACTTTGGCGCCGGTCAGGATCGTCGTACCAGCGTCGAGCGCGGTGCGCCGGTGGAAATCGATCAGGGCTTCGGCATCCAGGCCCACCGAGGTGGTGTCGATGCCTGCGGCAGCGAAGCTCTCCGGGCGGAGGTGGGGGCACAGGGCCAGCGCCTCATCCTGGCTGATGGCGGTCATCGCGCCGCTGGAGCGGTCGGCGACGTCCTGCTGCGACCCGACCAGCATGAAGCTGCGCGGGGTCAGAAAGTGCTGCTGGTGTTCCTCTTCAACGACCCGCAGCAGATCCAGGGTGCGGCTGGTCAGCTGTTGCACTTCTGGGGGCCCATAGCTGGGAATGAGCTGCCGGGCCGACCGGGATGAGGCGTGATAGGCAAGATTCTGCTCCGCCTCCACCAGCACGACGGTGCAGCGTCCCGCCAGCTGCGAGGCGAGGGACAGCCCGGCGATGCCGCCGCCCACAATCAGAACATCAGCGTTGAGTGCCATAGCAGCAGCCTACCCGGGCACTAGGCGGCGACGTCGTCGCGGGCGCCGATGAAGGCCTGCACGCAGGCCTCAATGTCCTCGGCGCTGTGGGCGGCGGAGAGCTGGACCCGGATTCGGGCGGCGCCGCGGGGCACCACCGGGAAGCTGAAGGCAGTGACAAACACGCCGCGCGCCAGCATGGCGTCAGCTGCCTTGGCTGCCTGGGCCGCGTCGCCGAACATCACCGGGATGATCGCGTGCTCGCCGTCGAGCAGTTCGAAGCCTTCCTCGGTCATCCGGCGCCGGAAGAGGGCCGAGTTTTCCTCAAGCTGTGCCCGCAGATCGGCACTGTTTTGAACCAGGTCCAGTGCGGTCAGGGTGGCGGCGACGATCGAGGGCGCCAGCGAGTTGGAGAACAGGTACGGCCGCGCCCGCTGCCGCAGCAGTGCCACAATCTCTGCGTGCGCTGCGACGTAGCCGCCCGAGGCGCCGCCCAACGCCTTGCCGAACGTTCCGGTGTAGATGTCCACCCGGCTGGAGACGCCGGCGTGCTCGGGGGTTCCGGCCCCGGTCTCCCCCATGAAGCCGACAGCGTGGGAGTCATCAACCATCACCATGGCGCCATACTGGTCGGCGAGGTCGCAGATGGCTTCCAGCGGGGCGAGGTAGCCGTCCATGGAGAACACGCCGTCGGTGACGATCAGGGTGCGGCGCGCGCCCGCGGCTTCCTTCAGCTTTGCTTCCAGATCAGCCATGTCGCGGTTCGCGTACCGGTACCGCTGGGCCTTGGACAGGCGGATCCCGTCGATGATGGAGGCGTGGTTCAACGCGTCGGAAATCACGGCGTCCTCGGCGGTCAGCAGGGATTCGAAGACTCCGCCGTTGGCATCGAAGCAGGAGGAGAAAAGGATGGTGTCCTCGGTGCCCAGGAACCGGGACACCCGCGCCTCCAGTTCCAGGTGGAGGTCCTGGGTGCCGCAGATGAACCGTACCGAGGCCATGCCGAACCCGCGCTCGTCGAGCGCCTGTTTGGCGGCGGCGATGATGTCGGGGTGGTCGGCGAGCCCCAGATAATTGTTGGCGCAGAAGTTCAGCACCCGCTGCGGGGCGCCCTCGAGGGTGGCCGCCTCGATGTGGTTGGACTGCGGAGAGGAAATCCGCCGTTCGTTCTTGAACAGGCCCGCGCTGCGGATGCCGTCCAGTTCCTCGGTCAGCTGTTCCTGAATGCTCGTGTACATCGCGTTGCTCCTTAGAATCCGGTCCAGTCGAGGACCACTTTGCCGCTGGCCCCGTTGCGTGCGGTGTTAAAGCCTTGCTGCCACGCGGAGGCGGGCAGAATGTCGGTGACGACGCTCGAGATGGCCTGCTGCAGGACGGGGTTGGATTGCAGCATGGCGCTCATGGCGTACCAGGTTTCGAACATCTCACGCCCGTAGATGCCCTTCAGCGTGAGCATGTGGGTGACCACCTTGGCCCAGTCGATGGTGATGTCCGCCGAGGGGAGGCCAAGCATGGCGATGCGGCCGCCATGGTTCATGTTGTCGATCATTTCGGGTAGCGCGGTGGGATGGCCCGACATTTCCATCCCGACGTCGAATCCCTCCCGCATTCCGAGCTGGCGCTGGGCGTCGGCGATCCGGGTGGTGGCTACGTTGACGGCAAGGTCGGCACCCACTGCTAGGGCCAGGTCCAGCCGCGGCTGAAACACGTCGGTGACGGCGATGTAGCGGGCTCCGGCGTGGCGGGCGACGGCCGCGGCCATCAGCCCGATGGGTCCCGCGCCGGTGATCAGCACATCCTCGCCCACCAAGGGGAAGCTCAATGCGGTGTGTACGGCGTTGCCGAAGGGGTCGAACACGGCGCCCAGTTCGGGGGTGATGCCGGCGGGGTGGACCCAGACGTTTGGTTCGGGAATCACCACGAACTCGGCGAAGGCACCGTCGCGCTGCACCCCGACGCTCGCGGTCCGGATACACATCTGGCGTCGGCCGGCACGGCAGTTGCGGCAGGTGCCGCAGACAATGTGACCCTCGCCGGAGACCCTGTCCCCCACCTTGACGTCCCGCACCCCGGAGCCGAGCTCAACCACTTCGCCGTAGAACTCGTGGCCGGGAATGAGTGGTGCGCTGATGGTGCTGGCCGCCCACTGGTCCCAGGACTCGATGTGGAGGTCGGTGCCACAGATCCCGGTGGTCATCACGCGGATCTTGACTTCACCAAGTCCCGGTGTGGGTTCGGGACGGTCGATCAGCTCGAAGCCGGGCTGCGGACCGGACTTGTAAAGCGCCTTCACTGAGGGGTATTCCTTCCACCGGCACGCGGGTCCAGCGTGGTACGCCCTGGCGCGTGCAGTTCATCTCAAGTGGTGCTGTGGCACCCTCGTCAGCGTATCAGCCGGGGTGCGTCTGCTCCGGGGATCAGGCCTCGTCCTGCAGGGCCACGCACATCACCGAAGCGTCGTCTGCGGCCTCGCCAATCTCCAGCTGGGTGATGCGCAATGTCAGCATCAGCTCCTGCGCGCCCTCGGGGGTGCTGACCGCATCAAGGAACGCTTCCGGGCTCACCACCAGGCCAAGGTCGACTGCCCGCCAGGCGCCGTCGGACGCCAGCGCGACCGTGTGGGCGTTCCCCACCCGGACCAGACTGGCCCGCTCGGCGGCTTCGGGTTCCCGCCGGGCCACCCAGATACCCTGTTCGGTGTTCCGCTCCCGTCTCGCCTGTTCATGCTCGGCGCGGGTGCCGGTAGGCTCGCTGATCGGCGTGCCAACGTGCAGGATGCTACCGTCGTCGCGGCGGGCCACGACATGACAGTCGGCGAGACTGAGGACCTGCACGCCTCCGTCGTCGTCGGCCGTGACGAGTGAAACGGCCGCGCTGGGGAAAAAGTGGGATCGGCTGCCCACCAGCCGTTGCCCCAGTTCGTCAACGGTGGCCAGCGCCGCCGCAAGGACAGCACGGGGGTCGGTGGGTCCGGCGTGTTCGGCCAGCGCGAGGTTCAGGACCTGTGCATACCAGGATGGGTTCGAGGCGCCGGGGAGGTCTATTTCTTCCAGGAGTGAGGTGGCGCCGTCGACCATCCAGGCGGCGTTGCCCCGGTATCCGCAGGCGTCCTCCATGACGTGGTTATCGCCCTCGGTCTGGACGCGGGACAGGTGGGTCCAGTGCGACATGTCAGCGTGCACCCCCTGCGAGCCGGGTCCCATGGTCAACGAGCACGGAGTGCAGGACCTGCTGGCCCATTGTCTGGAACGCGGCGTCGTCATCGGAGTGCGCGGCCATCGCCGCGCCGATGCACAGCGCCCAGCCCCGGGCCCGCTGCCAAGTGGCGTCCGGGGTGGGACGAGCGGCGTTGATCCGGTTCTGGAACACGCGGCGGCCGTACCGGTCGAAGACCAGCCACGCGGCGGCCAGATCGGTGGCGGGATCACCGCTGCCCAGGTCGCCGAAGTCCAGGACTGCCGCCAGCTTTTTGTCCGGTCCCAACACCAGATTCGCTGCGTGCAGGTCGCCGTGGAGCCAGAGGGCAGTGCCGTCCCAGGCCGGTGAGTCGCGCAGCTCCTGCCACAGGTCGAGGAGGTCTGCGGTGGGTAATTCAAGGGCGGCAAGGCGCTGTTGGAGGGCCCCGTCCCGGTCGCCGAGCGCACCGCCGCGCACAGGATTGCGGGGAGCATCCTCCGGAGCTGGCTGCTGAAAGGCCAGCACGAAGTCGGCAAGGTCCTCCGCCGCCGGGGTGCGGTCCCCCAGGGGGATTTGCGTCGCGACAGCGCCCTCAACCCACGTCGTGATACTCCAGTGCCAGGGGTACGACGACGACGGCTCCCCCACCCGTACCGGCGTCGACGCGAAGCGCAGGGGTGATTCGGGCGGCTGGGCGCCGGGGTCGGCGCCGGGCTGGTCGGACAACAACCGTGGCAGCCACGCCTGCTCGTTCCTGGCCAGCTGGGCGGCGGCCTCGCGGCGGGGCAGCCTGACCGAGAGGTCGCTCCCCAGCCGGAAAATGACGTTATCCCAGCCTTCGGCGACGGCGTTCAGGGGCAGCTCGGCGAGGTCCGGATGCTGCTCCCCCAGGAGCTCCCGGACCAGGTCAGCGGTAATCAGCACCTCGGCGGCCGGCCTATTCGCCACGAGGGTCCTTTCTGGTGAGAAGCGGTGAGCAACCTGGACATTCGAGAGGAAAATGTTGACCCAAATTGTCCAGGTTGCTCACCCCAAGGAGGGTAAGGGCCGTTAGCCCTCGACGCCGAGGCGCTGCAGGATCAGCTCCCGCACCCGGCCGGCGTCGGCCTGGCCACGGGTTGCCTTCATGACGCCGCCGACGATTGCCCCGACAGCCTGCACCTTGCCGCCGCGGATCTTGTCCGCAACGTCCGGCTGGGCGGCCAGCGCCGCGTCGATAGCCTCGAGCAGCGGTCCGTCGTCGGAAACAACTGCCAGCCCGCGGGCCTCCACCACTTCGGTGGGGGTGCCCTCACCGGCGAGGACACCGTCGAGCACCTCACGGGAGAGCTTGTCGTTGATCTTGCCCGACTCGATCAGCGAGTTCAGCTCGACGATCAGCTCGGGGGTGACACCCAGCTCGGACGGCTCGACATCGGCCACCTTCGCACGACGGGAAATCTCGCCCATCCACCACTTGCGGGCGACGGCTGGCTTGACCCCGGCGGCGATAGTGTCCTCGATCGAGGACATCACGCCGGCGTTGACGACGTCGCGGAACTCAGCGTCGGAGTAGCCCCAGTCCTGCTGCAGCCGCTTGCGGCGTTCAGCCGGCGGCTCGGGCAGTTCGGCGCGGAGCCGCTCAATCCACTCCTCGGTGGTGACGATGGGAACCAGATCGGGTTCCGGGAAGTAGCGGTAGTCGTCGGCATCGGACTTGG
This sequence comes from Arthrobacter sp. CAN_A212, assembly GCF_015752345.1. Taxonomy (NCBI): domain Bacteria; kingdom Bacillati; phylum Actinomycetota; class Actinomycetes; order Micrococcales; family Micrococcaceae; genus Arthrobacter; species Arthrobacter sp. CAN_A212. The sequence continues at coordinate 16,879 of NZ_JADOUT010000014.1, read as the reverse complement.
GGCGGCCCGACGTCGTCGACCGCGTGTCCTCGTGCCAGTGACGGGTTTCCTGGGTGATCGGGGTTCCCGAGTCGAGCACCGCGGCGTGGCGCTGGATCTCGTACCGGACAGCGTGCTCGACGGCGCGCAGCGAGTTGACGTTCTTCGTCTCGGTGCGGGTGCCGAACTTCTCCTGCCCTTTGGGCTTGAGGGAGACGTTGGCGTCGCAACGGACGTTGCCGCGCTCCATCTTCGCGTCGGATACGCCCAGGTTTTTCACGATCTCGCGGATCGCTGCGACGTAGGCCTTGGCGAGCTCGGGGGCACGGGCACCGGCACCGACGATCGGCTTCGTGACGATTTCGACCAACGGAACACCGGCACGGTTGTAGTCCACGAGGGAGAACTCGGCGCCCTGTATCCGGCCGGTGGAGCCACCCATGTGGGTGAGCTTTCCGGCGTCCTCTTCCATGTGGGCGCGCTCGATCTCGACCGTGAACACCGTGCCGTCGGCCAGCTCAATGTCGATGGAGCCGTCGTAAGCGATCGGGTCATCGTACTGGGAGGTCTGGAAGTTCTTCGGGGTGTCCGGGTAGAAATAGTTCTTCCGGGCGAAATAGCACTTTTCGGCGATTTTGCAGCCCAGAGCCAGCCCAATCTTGATGGAGGACTCAACGGCCACCCGGTTCACCACCGGCAGGACGCCGGGCAGGCCAAGGTCCACCGGGGTGACATTGGTGTTGGGGGTGTCTCCGAACGCGTTGGGCGCGGAGGAGAACATCTTGGTCTGCGTGTTCAGCTCCACGTGGACCTCGAACCCCAGCACCGGATCGTACTTCTCAAGTGCTTCCTCGAATGAGAGCACTTCTTCGGTTGCGATAACCATCAGTTGGTTCCTCCTACAGTGCTGGTCTCCACGCGGTCGGCTGCGCCGCCGGGCTGCAAAGCGTCAGGCCTCAGGACAGGTGCGCGGTCCAGCAGGGGGCCGCCCCAGCTGGCTTCGAGCAGCGATTCGAGCACCGCTCCCACCCGGTACAACCGGGCATCCTGGCGGGCCGGAGCCAGCAACTGGATGCCAACGGGAAGGCCGTCCTCGTCGGCAAGGCCGCCGGGCAGCGACAGCCCCGGTACGCCTGCCATGTTGGCGGGGATGGTTGCGACGTCGTTCAGGTACATGGCCAGCGGATCGTTGAGCTTCTCACCCAGTTTAAAGGCGGTGGTGGGCGACGTCGGGGAAATCAGGACGTCGGCCTGCTTGAACGCGTTGTCGAAGTCCCTCTGGATCAGGGTACGGACCTTCTGCGCTGATCCGTAGTAGGCGTCGTAGTAGCCGGCGCTCAGTGCGTAGGTGCCCAGGATGATGCGGCGTTTCACTTCGTCGCCAAACCCGGCGGCACGGGTGGCTCCCATGACGCGCTCAATGGTGGGCGCACCGTCGGGCACTACCCGCAGACCAAACCGGACGCCGTCGTACTTGGCCAGGTTCGAGGATGCCTCGGAGGGCATGATCAGGTAGTAAGCGCCCAGGGCGTATTCGAAGTTGGGGCAGGAAACCTCAACGATTTCGGCCCCTGCACCGCGCAGCAGCTCCAGCGACTCCTGGAACCGGGTCAGGACGCCGGCCTGGTAGCCCTCGCCCTGCAGTTCCTTGATAACACCGATGCGCATGCCTTCGACGTTGCCCAGACGGGCAGCCTCGACCAGCGCGCCGAGGGGGTCGGTGAGCGACGTGGAGTCATTGGGGTCGTGGCCGCCGATGACCTCGTGGAGCAGCGCGGAGTCCAGGACGGTCCGCGAAACGGGGCCGATCTGGTCCAGCGACGACGCCATCGCGATGGCGCCGTAACGGGAAACTCCACCGTAGGTGGGCTTCACGCCGACGGTGCCGGTGACGGCGCCGGGCTGGCGGATGGAGCCGCCGGTGTCGGTGCCGAGGGCGAGAGGTGCTTCGAAGGCGGCGACGGCGGCAGCCGAGCCACCGCCCGATCCGCCGGGGATCCGGTCCAGGTCCCATGGGTTGCGGGTGGGTCCGTAGGCGGAGTGTTCGGTGGAGGAGCCCATGGCGAACTCGTCGAGGTTGGTCTTGCCCAGGATCGGCATTCCGGCCGCGCGGAGGCGGCGGATCACCGTCGCGTCATAGGGGCTGTGCCAGCCCTCGAGGATCCTGGAACCGGCAGTGGTCGGCTGGCCCTTCGTAACGATCAGATCCTTGACGGCGATCGGGACGCCGGCCAGCGCGTGGAGTTCCTCAGAGTTAGCGCGGGATTTGTCTACCCCAGCCGCGACGGCGAGTGCCTCATCGGTATTGACGTGCAGGAAGGCGTGGACGCCGTCGTCGCCGCCGTCGACGTGGGCGATCCGGTCGAGGTGGGCCTGGGTGGCTTCGACCGCTGAGATTTCTCGGGAGGCGAGTTTCTGGGCGAGCGCTGCAGCGCTCAGCCGAATCAGTTCAGTCATGGCTATTCCCCGTCCAGGATTGCTGGGACCTTGAAGCGTCCGTCGGCGTTGTCGGGGGCGCCGGAGAGGGCTTCCTCGTTGGTGAGGGTCTCGCCGACCACGTCCTCGCGGTACACGTTGCTCAGCGGGATGGGGTGGCTGGTGGTGGGAATGTCGTCGCCTGCCACCTCGCTCACCCGCTTGATCGAGTCGACAATTACTGCCAGCTCACCGGTCATCCGGTCCAGCTCTTCGGCGCTCATATCGATGTGGGCCAGCCGCGCCAGGTGCGCAACGTCCTCACGGTTGATCTCAGCCATAAATCTCCCATGGTCAATGAATTGGTGTTTGGCTCAAGTCTACGTGCGGTGTGAGCAGCGGCCGATTCGGCGGGGCGTTACGATTCCCCAGCGTGAAGCGCGGTGTCAGCGTCTGTCGTACGCCAGCCAAGGAAGTGGACCACCAGTCCGGGCCGGGTTGGAGCACAACAAAACGGTCCCGCCTCCAGGATCCCATCGGTTGCGAACGGCGCAACGCGGACCAGCCTCCAGGGTTCCTCGTCGACCCTGGCTCGGATAGTCACCGCTCCGGGGGCCAAACTGGCGCGCACCGTCACGATCCGCCCGGCCCATCCCGGAACCGGTGATAGTGACCAGTCGGATTCGCCGCGGGTGACTACTGCGCCCAGACCCGGCTCACCATCACTGCATTCGACCCCGGCCTTGATCCAGTTCTTGTCATCTGTTTTGAGGAAGACACCGGCCTGGTCGAATTGCGCGGGGAAGTCGAGGCGGAAGGCCACCTCGACTGCTTCGCCCACACTTACTGGCCGGAGCAGTGCGTGTTCGGTGTCATGAATGAAGCCGTACGAGGTTGTCCGCCATGCATCGCTGCCCTCCTTAGCGGTCACGAATAGTCCCTCATCGGAGGTGCGCACATTCTCTGGCTCTGTTGTCCAGCGTCCCTCGGACCACGCGACAGTTCTCATGTCATCACTCTTTCAGGAGCCCGGCTGCTGGGACAAGGCTCCCCCACCGAGACTTCGTTCCCGTCGCGGGCCGGGCCGCTCTCCGGGTAGGGGTGGTGCGGTGGAGTGGTAGGTGTGGCCGGTGGGGGTGGTGGTTTTGAGCTTATGTCTCGGTCCGGGTGCGGGGGCTACAGCCCAGCCGGGTGTTCTTTGGTGTGGTTGCATGCTTCGCAGAGTCCAGCCCCATTGCCGATCGATGTCGGCCCGCCGCGATGCCAGGGGACGATGTGATCGATGTGGCGGATCGGGGCGTCGCAGTACGGGGTCCGGCAGGTGTCATCCCGGGCGGTGATAAACCGGCGTTGCGCTTTCGTGAAGAGCCGGGCCGTGGAATCCATCGCCACCAGGTCCCCGGTCGATGGTGCCGTGTAGAGGCGACGCAACCACACGTCGAAAGCCGAACCTCCTTGCCCCGACAGGCTTTGACCTTTCGGACCAGTGCCAGTGCCACCAGCTGACCCTGACCCGGTCGAACTTTTCGTTCCGTCCTGGCTGTTTGCTGGGCTGGTTGCTGGGCTGGTCGGTGTTTCTGCCTGGATGAGGTTTCGTGCCCAGCTGGAGGGGACGATGCCGTAGCCGGGGATCCTGGCTGGTTCGCTGTCGCCTTGGAAGAGGGCACGGTCGGTCATGATGAGCTGCAACTCGACCCGGCTGATACCCCCGGGGACACCGGTGACGCGTTCGACGAGGGTATCGGCCATCACCTGACCCCTAGACCTCGGGTCACCAGCACCCCGGACCGTGTCAGCGTGACGAGTCAACGCGGCGTAGGTGGCGACGGCTTCCTTCACCGGAAGCAACGCGGTCAAATAGGCCATGGTGTCCGGTGCCGGCCGGATACTCACACACCGCTCCGTCACGGCGTGGGCGGCCCGGTTCACCACCGACCGGGGATCCCGCCGGTACGCGGCTGCCTTCACCGCTGCGATGATCGCCTTATCCCCACACCCGGTGAACCTACCCGTATCAGCTGATAGCTCTTCATCCACGGCAGCACGGTCAACACTACTGAGGCACGCAGTCTCTTTCACCAACAGGGTCGCCCGCCACTCATTCGACTGACCCGTGTGAAGGGCCGCCAGCGTGTGGGGCATCTCCGTCACCAGCGCCCGCGCCAAACCGAGGAGCCGGCTGCCCCGAGACGGGGACTCACGCCTCGCCAACGCGACCTGCGCCCCCACCCCTTTGCCTCGCTCGGCGGCGGGTACCCCGGCGAGGGTTTGGGTGTCGCGTTCGACGATGTCGATCGCGACCGTGATCCGGGCCTGCACCCCAGCAATCGCCGACTTCAGATCCTCCAACTCCCGCAACTGATCAATCAACCCCACCACATCCACCGCCGGTTTCAGGGAGTTCAGCGATTCGGCCAGGGCTAGGGTGGAACGCTCACGGCCAACCCCGGCAGACGCAGCGGAAGAAGCACCGTCAGCAGCACCAGAGGAGCGGCCGCCGCCAGGTTCACCAGAAGAACAAGCACCAGAGGCTCCCCGCGGAGCCACCACTCGGGAGGGGGTTCCCTTCCGTTTCGGTGATGGAGCTGCCCTGCCTTCCATACCTCTATTGTCCCAACCCCACCGACATTCCTGCGGAACTAAGGGCTATGTGGACAAACCTCTCGAACAAATATTCGAACCCAGATAGTCACTCCGCGGCCGCTGAAATAGCCCCCATATTCATAGTTCATGAGGGCGCCGGCGCATCAAATTGGAGAGCATCAGGGAGTCCGCACCAAAGCCTCCGGATCAACCAGGATCACCAGGATCACCAAATCGAGATCAAGGCCCTTTACTGCCTCCGGGGTGAGGGCCCGCACGCCGCCTCGCCCGAGACTCGCGCCGCAGGCAGGGACTCGTAACAACTCGACCTCAGAGAATCCGCCGCAAACTCCGACGGCGCCGTGACGGTGGTTGACGACGTCGTCCGCTGCCCATGGCAGTTGCTTTCCGCAGCGGAAAGTAATTACACTTTCCACCATGGAAAATAACTTGCCTCCATCAGCAGCCGATCAGTCAAGCTCCGCTGCTGCGCTGTTGGCCGACGTCGACAAGGACCGCTCAGCCCTCATCGACCGCATGACCACGCCCAGCTGGGCAGCGCCTGCGTTCGGTGCTCTCGCGGCAATCTGTGTCGTCTCACCCGCGGCAGGAGACAACCGATCGGGCAACTCAGCCCTGCTGATCATTGTCGGAATCTTGGTGGTCTACCTCTACCAACGGGCGACGGGCGTGAGGTTGGCCAGAATCGGCTGGGCGGCGTGGCTGATCTACGCCGCGACCCTGGTCTTTTGCCTGCTCATGCTTAGCGTTTCACTGGGGCTCGTATCTTTCGGCCTGCTCTGGTGGGTCATCGCTCCCGCTGCAGCTGCTTTCGGAGCAGGGGCCATGGGCGCCCACTACTTCATGCGAAGTGCCGTCAACCGGATCCGCAGTGCCCGCTGAGACTGCTGACACCACGGGTGCGGTGTTCAACGAGCTGATTCATGCACCGTTGCGTTTCAGGATCTGTGGACTTCTCCGGAACGTGAAAAGTGCAGACTTCCCAGCGATTCGGGACTCCCTCAACATCGGCGACGCGGCGCTGTCGAAACACCTGAAGGTGCTGAGCGACGGCGGTTTTGTCGCCATGACGAAGTCGTCCTCGGCTGGCCGTGCAGATGCACGTCGGGTCAGCTGGCTATCCCTGACACCTCAGGGGAGAATCGCTTTCGATTCCCATCTCGCTGCCCTGCAGGCCATCGCAGCGGGAACGAGCGACTACGGCCACTGACCTCTTACCATGCTGGCATCGATCCGATGCGGAGACCGGCCTAGCCGCTGATGGTGGCGGAGCGGGCCGGTAGGTTCCGGATTACTGAGCAGACTCGGAATAGAACCGTCATTCCGAGGCGTATTACGGCAGTAAGGAACTTGGGAGTGCACGCTCAGGTCAGGTGCAGTCGTGGGGTTGTCTGGCTGCCGACTTACCGAGACGGCGAGAGTGCTGACGACGATGGCGGCAGCCAGACCCACGGAAACAAACGTTGCCCCCCAACGACAGATCGTTTCATACACACATAGTGCCGCACCGTCGCGCGCAAGAATGCTAAAAAGTGCCAACCTGAGAGAATACTGTGGAAATCCTGACCAAAGTTCGTTCGCAGTGGGTACGGCACCTGATCTCGGGGGCTGAAACCGGCTTGCGCCTAGCTGGCAGATCCTTTGGCGGCGGGTCTGCGCCAATTCAGCGCGGCGACCAGAAGCACGGTTCCTGCAAGGGTGCCAAACGCGACGAGAATCGCACCCACCAGCCAGAGCCCTGAGTAGTCGGCGGAGGCGGAGGTGATGGCAAACGCGCCGGTGAATCCCGCGGGCATGGCGAGGATGACAATGGCCGGCGCGAGGAACTTGTTCGCGACCCAGCCAAGGGCTGCCCACGAAACAACACACCCGATCACCTGCCAAGGCTCGTAGGGGCCTGACGCCGAACCGGTCTCCGGGTCGATCTGGTAGCCCGTGTCCCAGGCGAACCAGCCCACCCACAGACCAGCGCTGAGCGCGATCACGCCGACGATCAGGAGCGTTCGCTGTGCCCGGCCCTGGGTGTGACTCCGAAGTTTCATCGTTCGGCTAAAGGGTCAGCCGGAAGACCCAGAGAAGAATTTCCTCGTCCCGTACCCACCAGTCCCGTTCGGGCTGGCGTTCAAAACCTAACGACCGGTACAGCGCATGCGCGCGGGTCATGTCGGACCCACTGGTCAGGGATACTGCCGTAATGCCGTCCAGCGACCGCGCGTGCCCGATGATCGCTTCGACCATCTGCCGGCCCACCCCGCCCCTTTGGCAGGCCGGGTCCACGGCGAGCATACGGAACTCCAGCTCGCCGGCAACGGCGATATCCGTGTAGCGCTGGCCCTCAAACGTGATCGCCACGGACGCCACCACCGCCGCATCCTGCTCGGCCACCCAGATTTCGGCGTGCTCGGCACGGTGTTCGACGTCGGCCAGTACCCGCAGGTACGGGTGGTCCGGTCCCTCGAAGTACCCTGCCTCAAGGTAGGCGGCGCAGGTGATGCGGCGGACGTCGTCGTAATCCGCTGCAGTGACGGGTCGGATCACGAGGTCGGTTGGTGCTGTGGGGGTCATCTAATCCTCATTGGGAAGGCGGACGGGCACGACGCCGGAATGCCGCCTTCCAATTCTGCTACACGTCCGGGTTCTTCTCCACAACGTCCCATTCGCCGAAGCGGACGAATCCCGCCGATTCAGCCAACGCAGCCGACGCCACGTTGTCCCGTTGTCCCGTTGGCAGCGATACTGCGGTTCGTAGCCCAGCTGGAGGGCCATCGAGCTGATGGCGCGCCAGGGATACATGCTCGCGGCGGCGACCAGCCGGCCCCCGCTGAAGGTGCCGAACGCGAGCCAGTGATCGAGTTCGACGAACGCTTCGTCCAGGTCCGCGGCGGGTGCCTGACCCGTGAAGCGGGCAAAGGCCTCGTGGTCGTCCGGCGTGAGCTGCCGAGTGCCCTCGAGACTGGGTTCACACCGGACTGCTTCGTGATCGGTGGCGGGAAGGTAGAACAGGCAGTCCGGACCGTTCAGCCTGATTCCCGCGGCAGCGAGCCGCGGCGCGAGGTCCTCGGTGCGGACCGTCTGGTTGGGAGAGACGCCAAGGTGCTGGGCCCGTCCGGGTGTGAGAGTGAGCAGGCTGGGGCCTTCCGCGACATGCAACACTGTCACCGCGCGGTCCTCAGCCAATGACGGATCTATGACTATCTGGACACTCCCTGAGGCCCCCGGGACCAGATCTACCGGGAACCAGTGCTGGGTCACTCTCGGAGAAAACACGGGCTCAGGCTCCTGACTGGGTGGTGGATTTTGCTGCCATCTGGATCACTATAGCCGCAGCACTAATCGCTATCTGCACCCCGACCAGCCACGGATAGACGTTCCCGATGTACAGGGCCAACAGCAGCGGCAGCATGGATAGGACCGTCACATCGGCGCCCCGGAACAACGCCGCAATCTGGGTTCGGGGGACGGGGCCGAAGGGCGTTTCTGCGGCTGGGGCCGTCCAGTCAGTCGCTGGACGGGTTGCGGCCCTGACGGATCCGGCCCCCATCCCGAGGCCGGCCACCGCTCCCAGCAGAATCAGGGCCGGCCCACCGACACCGACGATGGTCAGTGCACCGGTCAGAGCCACCATCCAGGCGCTCATCGCGACGGCCGGCATCAGGGTCCGGCTGAGCATCACCACCGAGGTGGAGACCGGAAGCAGCAGATCCAGCTCCGGGACCAGCGCCGTCCGCCGCGCGACGACCCCCATTCCTGCACTCGTGACGCATCCCGCAACCACGATGACCAGCAGTTGCACGACGGCGGGCAAGGCCGCATCAGCCAGCACCAGAGCAAGACATGCCCCCAACCAGACCAGCGGCCCCGCTACCCCTGGCTGCAACCGCAGGAACGCAACAATATCGGCGCGCGCGATCGCCGACCGAGGCCCCAACCCCTGGCGGGCGTATATCTTCGCGCCCCGCATCGAGGCGGTGTGGCGCGGGCTGGCCGCCAATGCCCGGCTGAGCTCGTTAATGTCCAGGAGGAACACTGAAGCCCCGGCGTGGCCGGACACGCCTCCCCCGCGTACCAGCTCGGCCCCTGCCACTGCACCAACCTTCGGCAGCGAGTAGGCCAGCATCCCGATCGCGAGGGCACACGCCACCAGTGGCGGCCAGACGGCAGGACCCAGCGACGGCAACACCGCGAGGGGTAGCAGAGCCAGCGCCGGCCAGAGAACATCACGTCGGCCGGAACTCGCCCGCAGCTGCAGCAGCGCTCCTCCGCCGACCACGATCACCGCAACCAACCCAAACGTTCCAGCGGTAAGGAGATGCCCCGTAGGTGTCCGGTCCAAAGCGGTGAGCAGACTGAACGGAAGGTAGGCCGCAGGACCGGCCACCCCCGCCCCGCCGATGAGGCGGATGAGGCCCGGCAGAACCATCGGCCGCCGGTCGACCGGCAGGGGCCGCCACCAGGATCCCTCGCTGGAACTCACCGATGCCGGTCCCAGCCGCCTCGTCAGGGCCAGCAAGCCGTTCAACGCGAGGTAGGTCAACAGGATCCACAGGACCTCGGCCGGAAGGATCTGCCACTGCTGGTCGGCAAGGCCACCCTGCGCAGGATCCCGTCGGGCAATCTCGTCGCGCAGAGCAAACACAAATGAGCCGGCGATCGCGAGCACGCAGCCCAGCGCCAGGGTGTTCGAGTAGATGTCGACGAACAGGCCGCCGACCGAGGTCCGGGCCCGGTTGTACCGGCGGGACGACGTGCGGGTAAATGCGACGACGGCTCGGGCGGTGGCGAGGGTCCCGTCCTCGTCCTCATTGGCAGCTGGTCGCAGCCGAAGCGCGTCAGGAGCCGGCAATGATCGCAGCTCCCTGGTCAGGGTCGAGCTGCTCGACGACGTCGTCAATGACCAGGCAGGTCGATGCGGTCTGCACCAGCAGCCGCGGATCGTGGGTCACCAGCACCACGGCGGCGCCGGCGTCCGCATGGTCGCTGATCCGCTGCGCAAGCGCAGCGCGCATGACCGGGTCGAGCCGTTGTTCGGGTTCGTCGAGGATCAGGAGGGAAGACGGACGGATGAGTCCGGCTGCCAGGAGGAGCCGCCGCCGCTGCCCGGAGGACAGGGAATCCGGGACCACGTCCGCCCGGTCCCGAAGTCCGAAGAACTCCAGTTCGGCGGTGACCCTTTCGTCCGGGGCATCCAGTGAATGGCCTCGTGCGACCAGCAGCAGATGCTCACGGACCGTGAGGGCGGGAAAGAACAGGTCGTCGTCGAACACTGCAGACACCTGGCGCCGGAACATTACCGCGTCCGGAACCGCCGGCAAACCCCGCACCAGCACGTCACCAGCCAGCGCGGGCTGACGGCCGGCAAGCGTCCGGACGACCGTCGACTTGCCCGCGCCATTGACTCCGACGATCCCGAGAACCTCACCGGGCTGGACCGCCACCGACACCGCACCGCACACCGGCGCCCTGAAATAGCCAACGAGGAGACCCGTGGCCTGAAGTACTGCCCCCAGTTCAGCCATTCGCTCATCGTAGTATGGCCATTGATATGCAAGCCGATACTTGCCTATAGTGGATTCATGGCTGATGTCTTCCACGCTCTCGACGACGAAACGCGGCGGATCATCCTTGACGAGCTCTCCGTCCGCGACGGGCAGACCCTGTTCGATCTATGTTCGGTGCTCGCCATGCGACACCAGCGAAGCCTGACCCGACAGGCCATCTCGCAGCACCTGGCAGTACTGGAGTCAGCCCATCTGGTGCTGACCGAGCGGCGCGGCCGCTCCAAGTTCCACTATTTCAATCCTGGACCGCTCACCGAAATCACCGGCAGATGGCCCACCGAGAAGAGGACCGAATGAAAATTGCCCTGACCAGCCTGTTCGTTAACGACCAGCGAGCGGCGTTAGCCTTCTACACCGACGTCCTTGGCTTCACCAAAGGCCACGACATCCCGCTGGGTGACGATTTCTGGCTGACCGTCCGGTCACCCGAATCCCCCGACAGCCCCGAACTCCTCCTCGAACCGTCAAGCCACCCCGCAGTGAAGCCATACCGCGATGCGCTGGTTGAGGACGGAATCCCGCTGGCGCAGTTCGCGGTGGAGGACCTCGAGTCCGAGTATGCCCGGCTGACCGAAAAGGGAGTGGTCTTTACCCTGCCTCCCACCGACATCGGCACGGCCGTCATGGCCGTCTTCGACGACACCTGCGGCAACCTGATCCAGCTCGTCGAAATTAAGCAGCCATGATCACGATGTTGCAATGGGCGCAGCTCCCCCGGTTGCTACGATTCCTCTAGTTGATAGCGCTGATTCGGGAGATCACTCCCATCTAACACAGGGAGAGGCGTCGTGAGCGAAGCACGCAGGCGGGAACTAGGGGACACTGACGCCCCGGTCGAGGATGAGCTGAAGGAATCGTTCGACAACACAGTCGAAGAGGGTGCCGAGCGGCTGCAACGCACCTTCCGCAACATCCTTGTGACCGGGGTGTTCGGGGGGTTCGAAATCGGGTTGGGCATCATGGCCTACCTGGCGGTGCTGCACGAGACGGGCGATCATCTGCTCGCCGGGCTCGCGTTCAGCGTGGGCCTCGTCGCCCTGTTCCTGGCGCACAGCGAACTGTTCACCGAGAACTTTCTGATGCCGGTCGCGGCCGTCGTCGCGAAGGAGGGCAGCGTGACGCAGCTGGCCAAGCTGTGGGGTGGAACCCTTGTGGCGAACCTGGTCAGCGGCTGGGCCTTCGTCTGGATAGTCATGCAGGCGTTCCCGGAGTGGAATGAGACGGTCGCCGAGAGTGCCCACCATTTCATTGATGCGCCGTTCTCCATGCAGGTGGTCGCGCTGGCCGTGCTGGGCGGCAGCACCATCACCCTGATGAGCCGGATGCAGCAGGGAACATCGAACGACGTCGCCAAGATCGTGGCAACGGTGATCGGCGGATTTCTGCTGGCAGGCCTGCAGCTGTTCCACTCCATCCTGGATTCCCTCCTGATCTTCGCCGCGATCCATTCCGGCGCCGACATCAGCTACCTGCAATGGCTCGGCTGGTTTGGTTACACCCTGGCATTCAACATGCTCGGCGGACTCCTCCTCGTAACCCTGCTCCGCCTGGTGCGCACCAAGGAACTGATCGAGAAGCGCCGGGACGAGGCTCCAGCGGATCCGGACGCTCCGCACAACAGCTGACGACGTCGGCGGGCCGTGGTCAGGCGCGTCGGTACCCGGTCCCGTCCGGGCGCCTGGCCAGATGGCCCTGGTCCACCAGTGCGCGACGCAGGGCGGGGATGTCCCGGGTGACGGTGGCCAGCACCAGGTTCACTTCTCGTTCGGAGAGCTCCTGGTCCGCGGGAATGAGCCGTTCGGTCAGGTGCTCGAGCACCGCTGTGCGCTCCGCAGGGTTCCGCGGCAACCCGTCGAGCTGGCCGTCGAGGAAGAACCGGTCAACGCCCTGCGGCTTTTTCCGTGCCGTTGCGCCCAGCACCTCCTGGAACAGGTCGGCATTCACCGTGCCGTCCGTATTCAGCAGCGCCGCCGCGTGAAGTTTCTCCAGTTCCTTCGACGACGCATCGGAGTGCTGGCCGAGCACAGCAGCGGCGTAGAGTTCGCGCAGCCGAGGGGCTGAGAGGGTGGAGAACGCCTTCTGCCAACTGGGCGTCATTCGCTGCTCCCCGACGGGTTCAGGGTCAACGCTGCGGCGCGTTGCACCAGCTGCGGTGTTCCGGCAGCGGTGACGCCCCCAAACCGCTCGGCTGCATCCGGGCCGCCGTCGAGCTCGGAGGTGAGATCCGGGCGGAGCACCGCTGCACCGGCCTCCTCGGCGATGAGGGCGCCAGCAGCCCAATCGTGTTCGTTCAGTCCGCGTTCCAGATACCCGTCGAGGGTGCCATCAGCAACCATGCACAGGTCAAGTGCCGCGGATCCCAGCCGCCGGACGTCCCCAAATCCCGCCAGGAGTGAGGACAACTCCCCCACCTGCTGAGCCCGGGATGCGGCGTCGTAGGTGAAACCGGTACCCAGCAGGGCGCCAATCCGTCCGCTCTCCGGGCCCGCCAGACGGGTTATCCGGCCATGATCCCTCACCCAGGCACCCTGCCCGGCCGCTGCCCAGTACACCCGGTCCAGCGCCGGGGCATGGACCACCCCGGCCAGCCACCGGCCGTCAGCATCGGCGGCCGCCACCGACGTGCAGTAGTAGACAATATTGCGAATGAAGTTGGTGGTGCCGTCCAGCGGGTCGATGGACCACCGCACCCGGTCGGTTCCAGAGGCCCTGTCGGGAACAGTGGTTCCGAGCTCCTCACCGGTGATCACATCGTGGGGACGGGACCGGGAGATAACATTCCGCACGGCACGTTCGGCCGCCAGATCAAACGCAGTCACCCAATCGCTGTCCGAGCTCTTGTTCTGCGAACCCAACGCCTCGACAGTCCGACGCGCCAACACGTCCGCTCCCGCGGAGGCAGCCTGTTTTGCCAGGTGCAGCAGCTCCGTCGGGGATGCGCTCACGCTGGGCCCTCCTCGAGCAGCCGGGTGAAGCCTTCCTCGTCCAACACCGTGAGCCCCAGGGCTTCGGCCTTGTCCAGTTTGGTGCCGGCGTTTTCCCCCGCCACCACATAGTGGGTGTTCTTCGAGACAGAACCAGATGCCTTGCCGCCGCGCTGGATGATCGCCTCTTTCGCTTCATCCCGGCTATAGCGTTCCAGCGACCCGGTGACGACAACGGTCACGCCCTCCAGGGTGCGCGGCATGGAGGTGTCGACGTCGTCCTCCATGCGCACACCCGCGGCGGCCCACGCGTCAACGATCTCCCGGTGCCAGTCCTCAGCGAACCACTCGGTCAGCGCCGCGGCAATGGTGGGGCCGACGCCGTCGACGTTCGCCAGTTCCTCTTCTGACGCGGCCCGGACCCGATCCATTGAGCCGAACGCTGTGGCCAGGGCACGCGAGGCCGTCGGTCCCACATGCCTGACCGACAGGGCGACCAGGACACGCCACAGTGGCTGCTGCCTTGCCTTCTCCAGCTCGGTGAACAGCCGCCGGGTATTGGCGCTGGGTTCGGACGGCTTCTTCGCGGTTCCCTTGGTGTAGAAATAGGGCACCAGCTCCTTGCCGACCACCTCGCCCTTGACCCGCTTGTCCCGCAGGATCCGCACGTCGGCGAGCGCCTCGGGGGTCAGGTCGAACAGCTGCGCCTCGGAGGTGAGCGGCGGGTCGGTCGGCTCGGCGGGCTGGGTGAGCGCGATCGCCGCTTCCCACCCGAGGGCCTCAATGTCGAAGCCCCCTCGGCCTGCGAGGTGGAAGACCCGCTCCCGCAGCTGCGACGGGCAGGACCGGGCGTTGGGGCACCGGATGTCAACGTCGCCCTCCTTCGCCGGGGCCAGCGGAGTTCCGCAGGACGGGCACTCGGTCGGCATGACGAACTCGCGTTCGGTGCCGTCACGAAGGGCGACGACGGGGCCCACGATCTCCGGGATCACATCCCCTGCCTTGCGCAGCACCACCATGTCCCCGATCAGGACTCCCTTGGCCTTGACCACATCCTGGTTGTGCAGGGTCGCCATTTCGACGGTGGAGCCAGCAACCTTGACCGGTTCCATCATCCCGAACGGCGTGACGCGACCGGTCCGGCCCACGTTCACCCGGATGTCGAGCAGCCGGGTGTTGACCTCTTCCGGTGGGTATTTAAAGGCTACCGACCAGCGGGGCACCCTGGAGGTGTGCCCGAGGGCCCGCTGCAACGCGAAATCATCGACCTTGACGACGATGCCGTCGATCTCGTGCAACACTTCATGCCGGTGTTTCCCATAGTGCTCGATGAAGTCGACCACCGCCGGGGCGTCGTCGAGCACCCTGTAGTAGGGCGAGGTGGGCAAGCCCCACCCCTTCAGCAGACCGTAGGTTTCCGATTGGGACTGCGCTGCCAGACCCTCGCGGACACCGATACCGTGCACGTACATATCCAGTGGCCGCTCGGCGGTCAGTGCCGGGTCCTTCTGGCGGAGGGAGCCGGCCGCAGCGTTACGGGGGTTGGCAAACGGAGCCTTCCCCGCGGCAACCATCCGCTCGTTGAGCTGGGCGAACGCCGTGGAGGGGAAGAAGACCTCGCCACGGACCTCCATCTCGGCAGGGTGGCCAGTTCCGGCCAGGACCCTGGGGATCGACTTGATGGTCAGGACGTTGTGGGTGATGTCCTCACCCGTGGTGCCGTCGCCGCGGGTGGCGGCGCGCACCAGCTCCCCCTTCCGGTAGAGCAGGTTGACCGCCAGGCCGTCGATCTTCAACTCCGTCAGCCAGCTGATGGTGCTGCCCGGGCTCACGGATTCGACGCTGGCGGCAGCGCGGCTCACCCAGATATCCAGTTCGTCGAGTGAGAAGACGTCCTCCAGGCTGTACATCCGCTGCAGGTGGTCCACGGCCGCGAATGCGGAGGACGCGTCACCGCCCACTTCCTGGGTTGGTGAATCGTTGGCTACCAGTTCGGGGTGAAGCGCTTCGATCTTCTCCAGCCGTCGGAACAGCTCGTCAAATTCGGCATCCGAAATAGTCGGCGCGTTCTCGTTGTAGTAGGCAAACCGGTGACGGCGCACCTCTTCAGCCAGAGAGTTGTACTCCTCCCGCAGGGAATCTACCGGGGTCTGATCCGGAGCAAGTTCGATGTCTGGGTTATCAGCTGTTCTGGCCACAGTCCTATCTTGCCTCAGTAGTAAGCAGGATGCTTGTTGTGCGGCTAGGTGTAGTGCCCGGACACTAGGGCACCATCAGGACAAGCCACGTAATTCTCAAGCAACGGCTTATCCGGTGGACTGTTCTCCGGATCGGGTGGAAGAACCAGACGCAAATCAACCAAGTGAACCCATCATCCTTCTCTTTCGGTCAACAACCGTTGTCCAACATCACTTGCAGAACCTCGGTGCCGTCAGGCTATCGGGCTGGCAGGACGCAGAGCTCGTTGCCCGACGGGTCGGCATAGATCCGCCAGGGCAGGTCGCCCCAGTCGGGGTTGAGCTCCCGCCCGCCCCGGCTGGTAATGCCCGCGGCGACGTCGTCGGGGTTGTCTGCAGGGTCGAGCCGGACGTCGAGATGAAGCCGGTTCTTCGCGGTTCCCTTCGGGGCAGGCTCGGGACAGAACTCCAGCAAGGGGCCGCGGTGGGAGGGGTGCCGCAACGTGGTGGGCGATCCGGCCAGCTGGTGCCATCCGGTGAGCCACGACCAGAACGCCGCGTCCCGCTCCGGATCGGCGGAATCGATCGGCAGGGCCGCAATCGGTCCGGTGTTGGAATAGGCTGGCCGGTCATTCATGACGCAAAAGGCGTTGCTTTCCGGATCGGCGAGCACGGTCCAGGGCACCCCGCCCTGTCCGATGTCGAGATGCCGCGCACCGAAGCTGAGCAACCGCTCGACGACGTCGGCCTGCCGATCCCCGCCGAGCAGATCCAGGTGGATCCGGGGTTCCGACGACGGCGGTTCGTGCACCCGCTGGAAGCACAGGTCGAGGACCAATCCGCCATCGGTGGCGAGCCGTGTTTCGTAGATGCCGGGTTCGTCGGTGAGCTGTTCGCCGTCGAACGCTGCCTCCCAGAACCGCCCCAGCTGTTGCGGCTCCATCGCGTCAATGACGATGTTCTCCAGGTACATGGTCCACACCCTACCTCCAGCGATAATCTTGCTGCCTGCGAATCCGGCCGATCGCGGGACCGTATCCCTGGTGATTGATCAGCCCCGTTTTCGTCACCATGACCTGATCCACTGCCGTGTGCGAGATGACCGCGGCCGCCGTAGCGTCCTAGCTTCCTAGTGTAGCGTGTCGTTGGTTCCTTTGTGTCTGATCTTTGTCAGACTTGATCCATGGTTTATCTGGCGAGGGCTTTGGAATTGCGTGACGGG